>CANPPM010000006.1 GCA_947575935.1 uncultured Butyricicoccus sp.
ATCCGGCTTGGGCCGGAGCTTTATGGATGTGATTGCCTATATGAAAGCTTGGGGGGATCGGAATTTGCCGGATGAGGAATAACCTGCGTCGCTTGATTTTGAACGCCTATAAAGGCAAGCGGAGACGATCGGTATGATTCTCTAACCATGCATAAGGGGGATACCCATGCCTTGCTGCGGTCGGCGCAGACAAGGATGGCCAGCGGCGCGCCGTAGAGGTTGGGCCGGCCTTTGCATTGAGTTGCAGCGGCGGATTCCGCCCCCCAGGATGCTGTCTCAACAGCTCCGCCGTGGGGGAGGACAATCGCTGTTTCCTGCCGCGGCGTAATGGGTTCCTGAGACGGCTGCCCTGCAGGCGGCGTTTTGATTTAGAAAAGAATCGTGTTCCAAGCTGTTTTTCCGGCTTCCTGTGTCATGTATGCCAGAGTTTTTGTAGGAACTGCCAGAATACGCTTGCTTTTTTGCGGTGATATGGTATAATATAATCAATATGAGAATAGCACACGGTAGGTTCTCAATTTTAAGCAAATGGAGTGGAATTACTATGGGTATGGAATTGAAAATGACCGGACTGCAGCAGTTTGTCCGCGATGGTGAAGTTGAAAAAATGGGACCGATGATCCAAACGGCGGAGGATATGCTGCAGAGCAAGAGCGGTCCCGGCAATGATTTTCTTGGTTGGGTCAATCTGCCGGTCGACTATGACAAGGAGGAGTTTGCCCGTATCAAGGCGGCGGCCAAAAAGATCCAGCAGACCGCAGAGGTGCTGGTTGTCATCGGCATTGGCGGATCGTATCTGGGTGCACGTGCCGCAGTGGAGTTTGTCCGCGGGCAGATGTACAACAGCATCCGGCCGGAGGGGATTCCGGAGGTTTATTTTGTGGGCAACAATATTTCCTCTTCGTACGTTAACGATGTGATTCAGATTATCGGCGACCGCGATTTTTCGGTGAATGTGATCTCTAAATCGGGTACGACCACCGAGCCTGCAATCGCTTTCCGCATCTTTAAAAAGCTGGTTGAAAAGAAGTACGGCAAGGAGAATGCCAAGGATCATATCTTTGCAACCACAGATAAGGCGCGCGGCGCGCTTAAGAGCCTGGCGGATGCCGAGGGCTATGAGACCTTTGTCGTGCCGGACGATGTCGGCGGGCGCTTCTCTGTGCTGTCCGCAGTCGGTTTGTTGCCGATGGCTGCCGCCGGCATGGATCTGGATCGAGTGATGAAGGGGGCGCAGGATGCGCGGACAGCCTTTACCGGCGGCGATATGGCGTCGAACCTTTGCTATCAGTATGCCGCCCTGCGGAACATCCTGTACCGGAAGGGCAAGGGCGTCGAGATTTTGGTAAATTATGAGCCTGCGCTGTTGATGTTCGGAGAGTGGTATAAGCAGCTCTTCAACGAATCAGAGGGCAAGGATCTAAAGGGGATTTTTGCGACTGCCGCGAACTTCTCGACCGACCTGCATTCCATCGGCCAGTATATCCAGGACGGTACGCGCAATGTATTTGAAACGGTTGTGTGGGTCAGGAACCCGCGTTCGGAAAGCTATCTGGAGGAAGCTGAGGAGGACATCGACGGGCTGAATTATTTGGCTGGCAAGAGCATGCAGTTTGTGAATTCCAAGGCCTACGCAGGGACGCTGCTCGCCCATTGCGATGGCGGCACGCCCAATATTCTGCTTGAAATCGACGATGCCGACGACTATCATTTTGGGTATCTGGTGTACTTCTTTGAAAAGGCATGCGGGCTGTCCGGTTACCTGCTGGGGGTTAACCCGTTTGACCAACCCGGCGTAGAAGCCTATAAGAAAAATATGTTTGCACTGCTTGGCAAGCCTGGCTTTGAGGAGCGCCGCAAGGAGCTGGAAGCTCGGATCTAAATGATTTATGCAAAAAGGGCGGATTTCCGCCCTTTTTGCAGTATTTGCTGCAGCGCAGAGGACGTTGCATATAAGCGACGAGGAGGTGTGTGACATGGGGATTTTTCTGCATACTGTTATTTTTCTGGACTGCAGTGAACCGGCGGCGCGCGCTGCGGTTGCCGAGGCGGCAAAGGACGCAGAGTGGAATTTGAACGCGGATGAATGCCGGTATCTGCCCTATGCGAAGGGCGTCAGCGCTCTGCTCAGCGACATGTGCTGCGGCTATGAGCCGCTTGCGAAGCTGTTTTCTGAGTTGGTCCAAAAGCCGGTGATGTTGCTCTACATCTATGATGACGATTATTGGGGATATCATTTTTATGACAGCGGGCGGGAGCTGGACAGCTACTGCGCCTGGCCGGACGCATGGGAAGAGATTGATGAGGCAGAATGGCGCCGGCTCAAGGGGCGTGCGGAGGTGCTTGCCTCTTATTTTGGGACTGGTGCAGCTGATTTGGCGGGTTATCTGACCGTTTGGAATGAGGCGACGGCGGACGGCAGTGCCGGTCCCGCATATCCGGGGGATGAATTCCTGCCGGGGGATTGCTGGCAGATGACAGATTTTATGAGGAAATTGGGCTTTCCCTATGAATGGGCATGAAAGAAATGGTATATGAGATTTTTCAACTGGCGCAAAAATAAAAAAGTTCCTTGCACGCCGTCGGAGACTGCGCCGCCGGCCCTGACGGCTTCGTCAGCTGTCTGTGATGCGATGGAAGAGATTTCTAAGTTGATAACCGGTGATGATCTGGTGGCGGTGGAGGCGTCCCGATGTGCGTTGGATATCGCGGGCTATTACAGTGCGCACGAGGAATGGTACGAAGAGCGCGGCTTGGGGCCGGACGATCCACAGCTATGCTGGTTCGGGCTGGTAGAGATCCTGGAGAGGCGCCATTATGCCTGCGAGCGTGACTGGAAGGAGGAAAAGGAGGATTTTCTCTTTTTTTTCGGCAGGCTCAAGGGGATTCAGCGGTTTGCGCTTCCAATTGATCCGGATTGGTTTTCAGCAGAGGGGGATATTGCGGAGTGGTGTGCGGTTCTGAGAGACAAATGGGCTGAAAAAAGATGTTTCGCCGCAGCTTTTGCGATTGACAGCGACAGCTATGTACTGTTTCCTTGTCATGCAGATGATTTTGCGCGGCTGGAAGAGCTGGCGCCGTTGGTTGGCGGCGCGTTCCATAGGATGCCGTGTCAATAAATCCGGCGGTATAAACCTGCTGCCGGCTGGTCAGACTATCCCTGGTGATGTGTTTTGAGACAAGGGCTTCGACAGATCCCCGGGCTGTTTTTATGCGGCTCCCTTGGT
The DNA here is from genome assembly GCA_947575935.1 of uncultured Butyricicoccus sp. Taxonomy (GTDB): domain Bacteria; phylum Bacillota; class Clostridia; order Oscillospirales; family Butyricicoccaceae; genus QXXE01. The sequence continues at coordinate 3,228 of CANPPM010000006.1, forward strand.
TACGCCGCAATCGAACTGTTGTGGCGGCAGAGGACGCATTGGACGATGGCGCTGACCGGTGGGACGGTTTTTATCGGCTTGGCCAGGACGGCCGAGAGGCTGCGGGGGCTTTCGCTTGCGCGGCGCTGTGCTGCCGGATCTGTGCTGATTACGACGGCTGAGCTGGTTGTGGGTATGACGGTGAACCTGCATTATCACATGCGGGTTTGGGATTATTCGCGCGAAAGGCTGAATTTTAAGGGGCAAATTTGTGCGAAGTATGCGGCGTTGTGGTATCTTCTTTCCGCGCCTGCAATGGCGGTGGCTGGGCGGCTGGCGCAGGGGGAATGAGGGCGTATGGGATTCCAAACAAAGGCGGCGAAATCCGATGGATACCGGGTTTCGCCGCCGCGTTGTATCTAATGATATGCGGTGTAAGAGGCGGGCGGGGGAAAGAACCGCCTGCCTTTTGTTTGAACCTGCCGGAAAATCTTTTGTGCCCATGTATGGGCCGTCGGATTGGAAATTCGGACTGTTTGCCAGCGGTTTATACCGTGATTTCGATTTGATTTCCTTCGATACCAACGACACAACTTTCGTAATATCCGTCTCCGGTGGTGCGCGGGCCGCTGATGACATCGTATCCGTCGGCTTTGAGGCGTGCAGTCAGCAGATCGACCTGTTCCGCGCTGCCTGTGCTGAAGGCCAGGTGGATCAGGCCGGTTCTGTTCAGGGGCTTTTCCACGTCCTGCATCTCCGGCTTGTGCATCAGTTCCAGGCGTGCGCCGTCCTCAAAGGATAGGAAATAGGAACGGAAGCCTGTTTTGGCGTTGTAATACAGGTCATTGGATACGGCGTGAAAGTAGCGTACAAAGAACGCTTTTGCCGCTTCCAGATCGTTGACATACATTGCAATGTGTTCAATTTTCATGGTTCGAAACTCCTTTGATAGAGAATGGCCCGTGGGGTAGAGCCTATGCGCGGCACATACCAGCAGGCCGTATAATATGCAGCGGAGACGGGGCTTTCCCTCCCTGCGCCGCTTTGCCCACCGTGGGGAAAACAGATCCTGATCTGTAGGGTAACAATAAAATCTATGAAAGACGACCAAAATCCGGCGGATGGATGCGGCAAAACCGTCAGTCCGGTGGAGGCGGCAGCGCCCGGATAAATCCCTGCGGTGCAGGGACAGGGGCTTGACGGCCTTGTAAATGTGTGTCAAAATAAAGACGGAAAGCTGCTGTGCAGCGCCGTAAGTAAAGGAGGAATTGTCATGCCGGTTGGCGTAATTACAAATTGTTTGTCGGTCCTGTTTGGGGGCCTGCTTGGAACAGGGCTGAAACGGCTGCTGTCTGACGAGCTGAAGGAGAGCTTGCCGCTGATGTTTGGGGTATGTTCAATGGCAATTGGCATCAACTCCATCATCAAGGCGCAGGAAATGACGGTGGTGGTACTGGCGCTGCTGACCGGTTTCACGATCGGCCAGCTGCTGCATCTGGAACAGTGGAGCCACCGCTTTTTCGGTTGGCTGGTCCGGGTGTTGCATCTGGGCGGCAGCGAACTGGATATGGAATTTTACATTACTGCGGTTGCGTTATTTTGCTGCAGCGGTTTTGGGTGGTACAGCACGCTGACCGAGGGGATTGTGGGGGATCCGGGCCTGCTGTTTTCCAAATCTGTGCTTGACTTTTTCACAGCTGCTGTCTTTGCTACCACGTTGGGCAAAGCGCTGTGTGCGATCCCGCTGCCGCAGGCAGTCATCTTATTGGGCGTCTTCGGTGCAGGGAAACTGCTTGCGCCCTTGCTGACTCCGGCGATGTTTGCCGATCTGTCCGCCTGTGGCGGCGTGCTGACCATGGCGGCTGGCCTCCGGGTTTCCAAGATCAAGATGATTCCGTTGGTCGATATGATGCCTTCGCTGATCCTGGTTATGCCGATGAGCGCGCTGTGGACGATGCTGATGGGCTGAGCGCCGCGGCGTGCGTGTAACGGCGTATGGTGAAGCAAGATAGATTTGCCGTGCGGATTTTGTCCGCAACGGCGTCCGGTTGATCGAAAACCACAGGCGTTCGATCAACCGAAACCGGCAGGAGAAGCTGCCGGTTTTTTTATGTCCCTAACCACTTTATAGCAGGCCGGCCTGAATGGGACGATACGATCCGGTTTGCCTCTCTGGGATCCGTATCCGCTCTGCAGAAAGCAAGACGATAACAGGATTGTGAAGCCTCCAAAAATATGACGTGATTTTTGTGAAGTATTTTAAGCTCTCGCTAAGCAAACAAAACCAGAAAGCAGAGGAAAATTTGCAAAAAAATGATACAATTACGATAAGTAAACACGGGAAACTCGAAAAAAGAAACGCGGCATGTTTTGCAGAGCCTTTCCTGTGAGTAAGAAGAAAATGAAGAAAGCGGAGGCGAGGCAATGAGTGAATATGTATTGGAAATGGATAACATTGTTAAAGAATTTCCAGGTGTCCGCGCACTGAAGGGGGTACAGCTTCATGTACGCCCGGGGACCGTACATGCATTGATGGGGGAAAACGGCGCGGGGAAATCCACCTTGATGAAATGCCTGATCGGGATCTATCACCGCACTGCCGGCAGTATCAAGCTAAAGGGACAAGAGGTCGATTTTCAGTCGCCGAACGAGGCGCTGCATCACGGTATTTCCATGATCCATCAGGAGCTGAGCCCTGTGCCGGAGCGTACGGTTTCGCAGAATGTTTGGCTGGGACGGGAACCCTATAAAAATTGTCATCTTGACCATCGGAAGATGCGGCAGGATACGGTTAGCCTGTTCCAGGAGATGGATTTGCATATTGATCCGGATGAGAAAATGGGTAACCTGACGGTCGCGCAGATGCAGATGGTTGAAATCTGCAAGGCGGTTTCGTATCATCCGGATGTCATGGTGCTCGATGAGCCGACTTCTTCGCTGACAGAAGGGGAAGTTACACATCTGTTTGACATTATCCGGAAGCTGAAATCGCAGGGCTGTGCGCTGATCTATATCTCGCATAAGATGGACGAGATTTTCCAGATTTGCGATGAAATGACCACGCTGCGCGACGGGGAATATGTCGGTCATGACTTTGCGGCAGAGACCAATGTAGATGCGCTGATCACGCGGATGGTTGGGCGTGAAGTTTCCAATATGTTTCCGAAGACCGAATGCGAGATTGGAGAAACGGTTTTCCGGATTGAGGGGCTGACCTCTGGCAAACAGGTGAAAAATGTATCCTTTGAAGTGAGAAAAGGAGAAATTCTGGGGCTTGCCGGATTGGTAGGAGCAGGCCGCACAGAAACGGTCGAAACGGTCTTTGGGATACGGCGCCGCGACGCCGGGAAAATTTTCAAGGACGGCCAGGAGATTGAGATTAAAACGCCGGAGGACGCAATTCGGAACCGGTTGGCGCTGCTGACAGAGGATCGCCGCGGCAACGGCATTGTCGGTATTCGAAGCATTACGGAAAATACAGTGCTTGCGCATTTGAAAGCGTACGGTTTCCCGCTGAACCATAAAAAAATGCGGGAGGATACCGAGCATTATGTCGCCGCCATGAATACCAAAACGCCGAGTATTGAGCAGCCGATTATGTATCTGTCGGGCGGTAATCAGCAAAAGGTGTTGATTGGACGTTGGCTGCTGACCGACCCGGATGTCCTGATCGTTGATGAGCCAACCCGCGGGATTGACGTCGGTGCGAAAAGCGAAATTCATTCTCTGATCACGCGGCTTGCAGGGGAAGGGAAGGCCATTATTATGATTTCCTCCGAGCTGCCCGAGGTGATGGGGATGAGTGACCGCATCATCGCGATGTATGAGGGCGCGGTTTCCGGTGAAGTCGTGCGCGGCGCGCCGGAATGGAATTCAGAATATATTATGGCGCTTTGCCACGGTCAAAATGGTTGAGTTGCAGAAAGAAGGTACATAAATGAATACAAAAAGCATGAAGAAGGTATTAGGGCAAAATTCGATCTGGCTGGTGCTTCTGGCAATGTGCCTGGCGCTGACCCTCTCTACCAAAACGTTTCTGACTGCCCAAAATTTTATGAATATCCTCACGACCGAATCAATTATCGGTATTATCGCGGTCGGCGTTATGTGGTGCATCCTGTCTAAGGGCATAGACCTTTCCCCCGGTTCGGTGGTCGCGTTGACTTCCTGCATTTCGGCATCTCTTGCGCAGCAGTTTGTTTATGCAGGCCGTCTGTTTCCAAACCTCCCCGACCTGCCTGTTATTGTTGCAGTCCTGGCCGCGCTGGCGGTAGGCACGCTGATCGGTCTGATCAATGGCGCTCTTATTGCATATACGAAAATCCCTGCCTTTATTGCGACCCTGGGCACACAGCTGATTGCGCGTGCGCTGGCACAGCTTTACACCAATGCGTATCCAATTCCTGAGCTTAAGCCGGAATTTAAGAATATTGCGCAATATAATTTGTTTGGCGTGATTCCGATGGTTGTCGTGATCTTTGTTATTTTTGCTATCGTTTCGGGTTATATGCTTACCCAGACCCGTTTCGGGTCCAGCATCTATGCCATCGGCGGAAACGACCAGGCGGCGCGCGTCGCGGGCATCAACGTTGAGAAAAATCTCATTAAGGTTTATACCTGGTGCGCGTTCTGCGCTGCGACCGGCGGCATTCTGCTGGCGGCGCGTTCGGGCGCGGGCAATTCTTCGGTCGGGCTGAATTACGAGCTGGACGCCATTGCAGCGGCAACGGTCGGCGGCACCTCCCACACGGGCGGCGTGTGCCGGATTTCGGGTGTTATCGCGGGCATTCTGATTCTGGGCGTACTGAAAAACGGTATGATGCTGCTGAAAATTTCGCCGTATCTTCAGCAAGTGTTTAAAGGGATGATCATTATTGCGGCGGTTGTCTTCGATATGCGGAAAAACGCCAAGAAAAATTAAATCTCTGCTTCTTTCTCTCATTCTTCTCACATGCAAAAAGGCTGGATATAATGCCGGCCTTTTTGCTGTTTTCAGCTATTTTTGGTCTCGTTTGCCGCGAAGGGATTCCAGGTACTGCTTTCGATAGCGGATTGGAGATACCCCTACCGTACGCTTGAACAGGGTATTAAAGTAATTGGTGTTGTCATAGCCGACCATCATGGCGATCTGTGTTGCGGAAAGGTCGCTGGAAATCAGCCATGTCTGTGCAAGGCCGATCCGCCGCCGGATGACATATTGGATCGGGGCATATCCGCTGGCTTCCTTGAAAATATGGGACAGATAGGGGACGCTGCATCCCATTGCCTGCGCAATGCTTTCCAGCGTGATATTTTCTGTATAATGGGCGTCGATATATTCTTTTGCACGGGAGGCGAGCTGGCTGCCTGGCGTGAGGCTGCAGCGGTGTACTTCATCGGGCAGGCGGCTGCTCAGCAGAACCAGTACAAGGAGCATCAGCTGTGCGGTCAGCCGTTCGTGCGCATTCCCGGCGTACAGCCGGTCAACCTGTTCGCAAAGCGATTCGAGTAGGGGGAATAGGGCGCCGCTGGCCCGCACATGGGAGGAACCGGCAGGGATGAGGAAGTTGAGCGGCAGTCCGCGGAAATACACTTCCTGTATACCGAAGCAATAGGTACCGATTTCAGTATCGTAATCGGAGATAAGTTCATGGAGTTCGCCGACGTTTCCGAAAATGATATCGCCCTGTTGTATGGCATACGAATTATGCCCGACCTTATAGGTGCCAAACCCACGGTAACAGAGCAGCAGCTCGCACAGGGAGTCGTGTTTGTGCATGGGGCGGTCGTGCCGCTGCTTTCCATATTCCTGCTTTGCAGAATAAACGAGATTTGGCAGGTAGCCTGGTTCGAATACCTCGTGCAGCAGAGAGTGGGGGTACATGGCGGCTCCTTTCTGCAGACGGCGTAAAAGCAAGATTGTGAAGCATCCAATTTTCACGCCATGAAATTTGTACAAAATATACAGAGAATATCCGACAACGAATGTAAGATAATAGAGGGAATTTTTTTGAAATGCTTTATAATAAGAGCATACCACAACGAAAAAGCGTTGTCAAACCCATAGGGCGGACGTGAGAAGCCGTCCACAGAAAAAAGCAAAGGAGAGTAAAAAAATGAAGAAGAAGTTAGCGGCATTATTCCTTGCAGGGCTGATGTTGGCGGCTGTACTGACCGGCTGCGGCGGCACGGGCAACAGCGATTCGGGCAGCGGCGCAGATGCGGGTAGCCCGGAGGGTGCGGACAGCGGTACATCCAGCGGATACCGTATCGGCTTTTCGATGCCTGCGCGCGACCAGTTCTGGACCTCTATGCAGGGGGTTATGGAAAATACCGCAAAAGAGAAGGGGATCGATTTTGCGGTGCTTGATGCAAACAGCGATGTGGCAACCCAGCTGTCGCATGTACAGACCTGGGCGGCTGACGGCTATGACGCGGTGATTGTCGGTCTGTGCAATAATGATTCGGCGCAGGATGTGCTGAATGCGGTAGGCGATATGAAGGTTGTCTTTGTTAACCGCCAGCCGAACCTGGATGTACTTAAGGATGGCGAGGTCGTTTATGTTGGCACCGACGAGACCCTTTACGGCACCGAGCAGGGAAACTATCTGGGGAATCTCTTTAAAGAGGAAGGGAAGACCGACATCAATGTCGTCCTCTTTATGGGAGAGCTTGGCTTGGACAATGTGACCAAGCGCACCAATTCTGCGAAGGAAGCGCTCGCAGCCAACGGGCTGAACGTTACTTATGTTTATGAAGCCACCGCAAATTGGGACCGTATCACCGCCATGAATCTGTTTTCTCAGTTCATGGGTTCCGGCCAGGAAGTAGATGCGGTCGTATGCAATAACGATGAGATGGCGTTGGGCGTCATCGAGGCGATGAAGACCACCGGCTCGAAAGAAGTCTTCTGCCCGGTTGTTGGCATTGACGCAACCAATGTCGGCTGCGCGTCCGTGCAAAGCGGCGATATGGCGTGTTCGGTGTTCCAGGATCCGGTTGCACAGGGCGAGGGTACCATCCTTTGCGCGCTCGGGCTGCTGGAAGGCACAGAGATCGAAGGCCTTGAAAACAATTATTACAATATTACCCCGCAGCTCGTGACAAAGGATAACGTTGCGGATTTCATCAAGTAAGCATCTGGGGCGGGCATATTTCTTGTGAGGGCGGCGTTCCGCCGCCCCTCGCTGCCCGTTTTGCCCGAGAACCGGCTGCACGCCGCCGGCGTACCGCTGGTTATCAGGCAAAACAACTGCTTGGACAGGAGGAATTGATATGAGTATGAATATTTGCGGCGCCCCCTGCTGTTGGGGCGTAGACGACCCGAAAAATCCGTATCTGCCGCCCTGGCAGCGGGTGTTGCGTGAAGCGGGGCAGGCAGGCTATCGCGCTGTTGAGTTGGGGCCCTATGGATATCTGCCCATTGACACGGCGCTTGTTTCGGAGGAACTCAATAAGAATGGGTTGGCAATCGTTGCGGGCACAATTTTCCACGATTTGCTTGACCCCGACAATCAGGAGAGTGTGCTGAAGGCAGTCGACGATATTTGCAGGCTGATCACAGATCCCGCGCTGCCGGGACTGCCGTTCCACGAGGGGCAAAAGTTTCCTGCCCCCTACCTGACGGTGATGGATTGGGGCCACGATGAGCGCGATTATGCCGCAGGCCATCCGGACGATGCGCCACGTCTTTCTGCGGCGGAGTGGGCGCGCTTTATGGGCAATGTCCGCGCAGTCTGTGTGCGGGCCAACGAATATGGTGTGCGTCCGGTGATTCATCCGCATGCGGGCGGCTATATTGAGTTTGCCGACGAGATCGAAGCGGTTGTGCGCGATATTCCCTACGAGACTGCCGGGCTTTGCCTTGACACGGGCCACCTGTATTATTCACACATGGATCCGGTCGAATATTTGAAGAAATATGCAGACCGGCTGGATTATGTTCACTTTAAGGATGTTAATGAAGCGGTTTATCGGGAGGTTCTCGGGGAGCATATCCGGTTCTTTGAGGGCTGTGGCAAGGGGGCGATGTGCCCCATCGGCGCCGGTTCGCTCGATTATCCGGGCATCAAAAAGGCGCTGGAGGATATTGGATACAGCGGCTATATTACCATTGAGCAGGAGCGGGATCCGCGCAATTCGGATACCAGCCTGCGCGATGTAAAAGCAAGTGTAGAATATCTTAAGAGCGTGGGCTACAGTATTTAAAAACCAGAGCCTGTTTGAAACCTGTTAACATGTTCAATCAGTGGGTCTTCTCCCGCCCTGCTGCGGCAATTTTTCTTGAAATACATCCCGTATTCCTGCGAAAAATTGTGTTTGTCTGGCGGAAAAATTCCTCGCCATTGTGCATGTTTCCATTTTTCAAACGGCGCCTAACAAATTTGCATTGAAGGAGTAAATAATTATGATTAACGGCTCGAAGATCCTGGAGCATCCCATTCGCTGGGCAATGGTCGGCGGTGGCAAGGGCAGCCAGATCGGCTATATCCACCGCAGTGCGGCGCTGCGCGACAATTCCTTCCAGTTGGTTGCCGGTGCATTTGATGTGGATCCGGAACGCGGTATGGCGTTCGCGGCTGAGCTGGGCGTGGCGCCCGATCGCTGCTACCCGGATTATAAGACGATGTTTGAGTCGGAGGCCAAGCGCCCGGATGGGATCGAGGCAGTTTCAATTGCGACCCCCAATGGGATGCATTATGCGGTTTGTAAGGCTGCTCTGCAGACAGGGCTGCACGTGGTCTGTGAAAAGCCGCTGTGCTTCACCTCGAAAGAGGCCGATGAGTTGGTTGCACTTGCGAAGGAAAAAAACGGCGTGGTGGGCGTTACGTACGGCTATTCCGGCCATCAGATGATTCAGCAGGCCCGCCAGATGATCCGGCACGGCGACCTAGGTGAAATCCGCGTTATCAATATGAGCTTTGCCTTCGGCGGCTACAACGTTAAGATTGAGGAAACGAATCCGGCGGCGAAATGGCGCTTTGATCCTGCGAAGGCGGGTCCGTCGTTCGCACTGGGCGATGTGGGCACCCACCCGCTGTACATTCTGGAAGCGATGATTCCCGACCTGAAGATCGACAACCTGATGTGTACCAAGCAGTCCTTCGTGGAGGGACGGCAGCTGGAGGACAACGCGTTTGTCATCATGAACCTTGCAGGCAGCGAATCCGTACAGGCGGGCGCGCAGATTTACTGCTGGGCCAGTTCCATAAACTGCGGCGCACGGCACTATCACAAAATTCGAGTTGTCGGTTCTAAGGCATCCATTGAATGGGACGACGAGCGTCCCAACCAGATGACCTATGAGGTCGAGGGCGAGCCGGTGCGTGTGCTTGAGCGCGGTGCAGGCTATCTTTATCCTGAAGCGCGCGTCGAGGACCGTATCGGCGGCGGACATGCAGAGGGGTTGTTCGAGGCATGGGCAAATCTGTACCGCCGCTTTGCGGTCGCGATGCAGGGGGCGGACAGCAGCGAGTACGGAGACTTCTGGTATCCGAGTGTTGAAGCGGGTGCGCAGGGGATAAAATGGATCGAAAAATGCGTGGATTCCGCTGAAAACGGCGCTGTATGGGTGAAATTTGACTAAAATGAACTGCATGCGTTCCTGCTGAAGCCGCAGGATACGCAGCTTCAGCGGAGGATGGCGGCAGGCGCAGGCGGGTATCAGGTTCAGCGTCCGGTCGGTTTGCCGAAACGGGGCAGACTTTTCACGGATCGGGTTTCGCCGGTATGGGGGTAGGCTGCACGACGGTTCGGCTGCCGCGCTGTGCGCGCCGCTTTGACAAGGGAGTGAAACCCTGGACGTGCTGCTTTGGCTGCTGCAAGGCGGCGGTTATAAGACGCGCTGCGGGGACGCTTTGGGGGATGACCGGCGGACAAACGTCCGCCGGTTTTTTATCATTGTTTTGGGGAAAGGGGACAACATGCAGGAAGTTTTACGGGAACTGGCCGTTCTCCTGGTGATTTTGTGTGCGGGCGCATATTTGGGGAAAAGGGGGGTGCTGGGGGAAGCGTGCATTTTGCAGCTGAACAAGTTCGTTGTGAATGTTGCATTTCCGGCGCTGATGATCGCATCATTGGACCAGGACTTTACCGCCGAGCTCTTCCGGGACAGCGTTGGACTTATGGTGATTTCATGGCTGTGCTTTGGCGCGGTAGTCCTGTTTTTGGAGGCTTGGAAACGGGTTTCCCGGCGCCCGCCGCAGGAGTTGGGCCTGCTGCGCTTTCTGGTGCTGTTTGGAAATACTGCATTTATGGGGTATCCTGTCGTACGTGCGGTCTATGGCAGTACAGGGGTGTTTTATGCGTCGATATTTAATCTGGCTCATCATTTTGTCAGCTTTTCCTATGGCCTTTCGCTCCTGCAGCCTGGGCGGCGTGCGGGGATCAAGAAATGGTTTGGTAATATCGGATTTTTGGCTACTATAGTGGGCTTTTTGATTTTCCTGATTCCAGGTACGTTGCCGTATACGATACACCGGCCTTTGGAATGGATAGGGGATATCACGATTCCGGTCTGTTTGCTGAATGCAGGCGCAAGGCTGGGGACCAGTAAGCTGCGCGATTTGGCAAAGCCGCACGCCATCTGGGGGACCTCGCTTATTCGGCTGCTTGCGTTTCCGGCGGTGCTTTTCTTGGTGCTGAGGGCGCTGAAGCTGCCCGAGCAATGGATTATCATTCCGACGGTTATTTTTGGGACGCCGGTGGCGCTTACGGCGGGGCTGTTTGCGGAAGAATACGGAAATGACGCATGCGTTGCAAATCGTGCCGTTGTCCTTTCAAACCTTTTGGCGGTGGTGACGATGCCGGTTTGGGTATGGATCCTGCTGCGCTGGGTTTAAAATAGGGGTGCGTCGGAGCATTGGCACAGATACCGTCCGTCGCGTTGCGTTTTGTTGCCTGCGGCGCTCCCCCTCGTTTAAATGCGCTGCCGGCCCTAGCCAATCGATTTGGCGCTGCAGGGAACCCGGATGGGCAATCCGGCAAGTAAATCAAAAAAACAGCCTCCCCCAGTGTTTAGGCGGCACTGGGGGAGGCTGTTTTAAAATAGGAGGTGTACACAGGCTGTACATTTGGGGAAAGCTATCGTAAAAAACCCAAAATTGGTAAGGCATTGGCTGAACAGAGCGTGAGACGCTGTTTGGAAAGACGTGAGAACGTCAGGCGCGGGCCCTGCGGATTTCTTCGGTCAATACGGGCAGCGCCTCAAAGAGATCGCCGACGATACCATAATCGGCAACGTCAAAGATCGGCGCCTCCGGATCCCTGTTGACGGCAACGATGGTATCCGCGCCGCTCATACCGGCAAGATGCTGGATTGCGCCCGAGATTCCGCAGGCAATATACAGCTTGGGACCGACTGTTTTGCCGGTTTGCCCAACCTGATGCGCGTGGCTGATCCAACCGGAATCGACTGCCGCACGGGAAGCGCCGACGGTTGCGCCCAGCGCGGCTGCCAGCTCGCGGATGGGGGCAAATCCATCGGGACCGCCGACGCCGCGCCCGCCGGATACGATGATTTCGGCGCCCTCCAAGTCAACCTTTTCTTCATTCATGTCGCGGATGACTTCCAGCACCTGCGTGCGGATATCTTTTGCGTCTACATGAATCTCTTCGCGGATAACCTCTGCGGAGGCTTCCGTTTCTTCGCATTTTTTAAACACGCCGGGGCGTACTGTGCCGATCTGCGGAAAATTGTTGGGGCACTTGATGGTTGCCATCAGATTACCGCCGAACGCGGGACGTGTCCAGGCAACTTTGCCGTCATCCGGGTCGATGTCCAGTGCAGTGCAGTCGGCGGTCAGGCCGCCTTTCAGGCGGCAGGACACGCGCGGTCCGAGATCCCGTCCCTTGTTTGTCGCGCCGATCAGCATGCTGGTCGGCCCGTATTTTTCTACCAGTGCACACAGCGCGATTGTGTATGCATCGGTGGTGTAGTGCGCATATTCCGGACCGTCGACTACGAGGATACGCGCTGCGCCGTGCGTCGCTACGGCGTGTACGGCGGCATCCGTATGATGCCCGATGACAACTGCCGTCAGCGTGCCGCCCTGCTTTTCGGCCATCATTTTGCCGGGGGTCAGCAGTTCAATCCCGACGTTTTTGGCGGAGCCGTCTTCATTGGTTTCGACAAATACCCAAAGATCCTTTGTTTTTGCTTCCATTATCTTTGTCCCTCCTTATACCAGTCCGGCGTCGCTGAGCAGGCCGTACAGCTTCCGCGCCGAATCGGCTGCGGTCTCTTCCTGAAGCTTGACGCCGCCGCTCTTCTTCTGCGGCACAAAGGTCTTTTTGACTTTGGTCGGCGAGCCGTTCAGGCCGCAGCGGGTGAGATCGATGCCTGCGAGGTCGGCTGGGGAAAGGGTTGGAATTTGCGCGCGGTTGGCCGCCATTTTCCGTTTGATGGTCGGAAAACGCGGATCCCATGCAGGCTTGGTGAAGGTAACCAGGCAGGGCATGCGGACCGCGACGATTTCTGCGCCGTCCTCAGTCTCTTTTTTGACCTGCAGGGTTTCGCCGTCCAGCTCAGCTTCCAAGCCATAGGTAACCTGCGGATAATCAAGATGCTCTGCGATTTCCGGCCCGACCTGTGCGGTGTCGCCGTCGATTGCCTGTTTGCCGCAGAAAATCGCGTCGAACGGCCCTTCACGGCGCTCAATTTCCCGGATGGTCTCGGACAGGATATAGCTGGTGGCAAGGGTATCGGAGCCGCCGAATTCCCGGCCGGAAACCAGGTACGCCTGGTCGGCGGCAATGGCGAGGCACTCCTTAAGCGCGTTTTTGGCCTGCTCCGGTCCCATCGATACAACGACGATGCGGGTATCCGGATGCTTGTCGCGGATGCGGGCGGCGGCTTCCAGCGCGTAGCCGTCGAATGGGTTGACGATGGAGGGGACGCCTTCGCGGATGAGGGTATTTTTTACCGGGTCGATCCGGATTTCGGTCGTGTCCGGTACTTGCTTGACACATACTAAAATATTCATATTTTCCTCTATTCTGTAGGGTGGTTTTGACAGAAAGACTGCCGCAGGAGCTGCTTCTTCACTTTGCCCGAAGCCGAGCGCGGAAAATCGCTGACAATCTCGATATAGGCGGGAACCTTGAATTTGGCCAGCCGCTCGCGGCAGAATGCAATGAGCTCTTCCGGGGTGATTTGTGCGCCGCGGCGCGGGAGCACGAACGCTGCAACTTCCTGATTGCGGATGGGATCGGGCACGCCGATGACTGCCGCGTCGGCGACGCCTTCGTGGGCGGTCAGGATACATTCAACCTCCAGCGCGCTGATGTTCTCCCCAGAGCGCTTGATCATATCGCCGCGGCGCCCAAGGAAGTAGAGCCAGCCGTCTTCATCAAGGTAGCCTTCGTCGCCCGAATGCAGCCAGCCGTCTGCATCCAGCAGGCGGGCGGTTGCGCCGTCGTTGCGGTAATACCCTGCAATCAAGGTGCGTCCGGGGATGCCGTGTATGCAGATTTCGCCCTCGGCGCCGGGCGGCGCTTCGGAGCCGTCGTCGAGGAGGATCTTGACTGCGTAGGAGAGTGCCGGGCGGCCGACCGAGGGCCACCGCCGTTCCCCTACGAGAGGGGAGCAGGTGACGGAGGATACGGTTTCGGTCATGCCGTAGCAGTTGAGCAGGCGCACGCCAAAGCGCTGTTCGAACCGCTCGCGTTCCTCGTCGGTCAAACCCATGGAGAAATAGACCTGTTTGAGGCAGTGGTCGCGTTCTCCGGGCTGTTCGGGCTGCATCAGCAGGGTACGGTTCATGATGGACATCATATCAATGAAATTGGCCTTGTGACGGAGTACCTGTCCCCAAAACCGCCGTGCGCTGTAATGCTCGATCATCACCAGCGTGCCGCCTGTGCAGATCACCGGTGCGGCCGCCATTTCCTGAAAATCCATGTGGTAGCACGGCATGGCGGACAGAAACCGGTCGCCTGGAGACATGCCGACTTGATGGACATGGAGCAGGCCGCCGTAAAGCACGCAGGCGTGGGTATAGACCGCGCCCTTGGGGTGCCTGGTCGTACCTGAGGTGAACAGGATGACCGCCGGGTCATCTGAGGAAAGCGGGCGGGTTTCCCGCAGGACGGCAGGCTGACGGGCGCACTCTGCACGCAGGCTGTGCGCGCCCGGGCTGCTGCCGTCTGCCTGGATGATGTCTGTCAGGCCAAGTTCTGCGGCATGCCCGGTATAAATTTCGATTGAACGGGATTCCGCGATGACGCGGCGGATACCGCACTTTTGCAGGATGTACCGGCTTTCGGCAAGCCGGTAATGCTCATTAAGCGGTACGGAAACCGCGCCTATCTGCGCAAGCGCCAGCCAGCAGAGCAGGTATTCCGGCATATTGTGCAGATGCAGCGCAACCAGTTCCCCCTGCTGCACCCCCAGCCCAAGGAAAAGGTTTGCAGCCTGCTTGACCAAGCGGTCGAATTCGGAATAAGGAAAGCGGGTGACCTCGTCCTGAGTAGAAACATACTCCAGGAAGATACTGTCGGGGTAAAAACGTACGGTCTCATCCCACTGGCTGCGCAAAGTTCGGTTTCCGATGATGTCGGTCATGGTACTCTTCTCCTTGCAGACGGTCTGCTCGTGTCCGGATATGGTTTTAAGATAGTTTTTTGATCAGTGCGGGGACAATCTTGTACAGATCGCCCACCAAGCCAAAGTCACAGCTTTTGAAGATAGGGGCGGCCTTGTCCTTGTTGATGGCTACGATTACGCGGGATTTGTTGATGCCGCCGATGTGCTGCACCTGACCGGAAACGCCCAGGGTCAGGATCACGTCCGGCTTCACCTGTACGCCGGTGATGCCCATGTAACTGCTCTTGGGGAGCCACTTATTGTTTTCTGCAACCGGGCGGGAGCAGCCGACCTCCGCGCCCAGGACCCCGGCCAGTTCGCGGCAGAGCGCCAGATCTTCTTCGGCAGCGAGGCCGCGGCCGACGTCCACAATACGCTTTGCAGCGACCAGGTTTACGCCGCCTTCCTTCTTTTCCGCGCGGGAAATTCTGCGGATGCCGCCCTCGGGCGCACCCTCCAGCTGTGCAATATCGGTGGTTGTCGGAAGCGCCGGACCGGGCTCAAATGCGCCGCCCGAAATGGTCGCTACGCCGTAGGGTTTGGCAAACCGTTCGCTGCGCTGGGCGGTGCCGCCGTAGACCATGCGCCGGCAGACCAGCGCGCCGCCCTCTTCCGCGACCGCGCTGACGCTGGTTAATACGGGGGTGTCAAGCAGCACGCCAATCCGCCCTGCGAGGCACCGGCCGCGGATGCTGTTATGCAGCATTACAAACGCTTGGTTTTCCTTCTTCACTACGGCTGCGATTGCCGATGCGTAATCCTCGGGCGCGCCTTCTTCGCTGACCGGGCAGTAACGGATTGCGTCCGCGCCGCAGCTGGCTGCAGATTCGGCCGTATCCTGGCCGCCGAATACGATGGCGGTCACCCGTGTGGCAAGGGATTTCGCGCCTGCGCAAAGCTCAGACAGCGCCGCGGTGTCGTCGCTGATCACAAAAACAGTCTGATTAAGCATGATTCTGATCCTCCCTGTTCTTATAAGCACTCTTTTTTCAGGAACTGCGCCAGCGCTTCGACCGCTTCGTCGCCGTCGCCTTCGATGACCTCCTGCCGGCGCTCCTGCTGTTCGGGTGCAAGCTGCTCCAGCATTTCAAGCGACGCGCCGTCCAGCGCCCCGAGGTCATCCAATACGGCCACCGGCTTTTTGCCAGCCCGCATAATCTCGCGCATTGCAGGGACGGAAGGGACGTTGATTTCGGAAGAGACGCTCAGAACGGCCGGGAGCGTGACCTCCAACGTTTCGACCTCTTCTTCTAGGGTACGCTCAACCTCAAGCAGGCCTTCGCCTGCAGGGCGGATCGCTGTGACGTTATTAATAGACGGCAGGCCAAGCAGCGCGCCGGTCTGAATGCCGGTTTCCTGCAGGTACAGGTCGCTGGATCCCATGCCGCACAGCACTACGTCAAATGCGCCGCAGTTCTTGAGCGCGCCGGCCAGCGCCTTGGCGGTCTCCAGGGAGTCGGAAAAACTGTGGCTGTCGTCGATAACCAGCTTCAGGTCATCCGCACCGCGTGAAAGGACGTCCTTACGGATTTTGGTAGAATCAAGCGCCGAAGGGCCGCCGACGCTCAGCGCGGTGACAGAGCCCTTGGTTTCGGCTGCCAGCTGCCGCCCGCTTTCCAGCGCGTTCAGGTCATACTGGCTGATCTTCCAGGGCGTAGCGGAAAGATCCAGGCTGCGGTCGGGAAGAACGCGGATCTCTTCTTCGTTGGGGACGATCTTGCAGCATACGATGATTTTCATTGTACCACCTACTCCTTTATGATTTCAAGTTTCTGTTTTGAGGAAACAGTGTGATCAGTTGATTCGTTCCAGTTTTTAAAACTTTGTACAAAAAGTGTATTTAAGTTTTTCGTTAAACTTTCGCTGAACCGTTTAAGCATGGCTATATTCTACTTCGAGAGATATCATTTTGTCAATATCAACGCGTCGAATTTTCGATTTTTGGTGCTAATCAACAATAAAGCTGTTTTCTTTTTGTAAATTCTGCAGTTTGACAGAAGACGTCGACTTGCGGTATTCTGTAATTGGTTTAATGTTAAAGTTAATTTTGTTAATCCGGTTTTGCGGGTTTGGCGATCGCGGTTTTAGAAAACGGTTTGACGATAAATCAATCCGGCGCGGTCTGGGCCATGCTGTGCAACGGAAAGAAAGGAGAATGACCGCTTATGAAACCGCTGACCTCCCTCAAGGTCCTGGACCTGACAAACGGGAGCCCCTACCTGGGCGGCATGTTTGCCGATTATGGGGCGGAGGTGCTGAAGATTGAGCCGCCGGTGACCGGCGACCCGCTGCGCCGCCGCGGCGCGGGCGAGGGGCAGGAGCAGGGGCCCTATTACGCCTATTATGGACGGAATAAAAAGAGCATGACGCTCGATCTTTCTCAGCCCAAGGGGCAGGAGATTGTCCGCCGTTTGCTGCCGCAGTTCGACATGTTGGCTGCGAACCTTTCCGAAGAGGCGCTTCAGAAGTGGGGGCTGGGCTATGAAGAGGTCCATGCGATCAATCCCAAGCTGGTTTATGGGATCCTGACCCCCTTTGGGGAGGAAGGTCCGTGGAAGGACCTGCCCGATTATGACC
The DNA here is from genome assembly GCA_947575935.1 of uncultured Butyricicoccus sp. Lineage (GTDB taxonomy): Bacteria > Bacillota > Clostridia > Oscillospirales > Butyricicoccaceae > QXXE01. Next base: position 20,347 of record CANPPM010000006.1, read on the forward strand.
TGCTGGTGATGGCGCGTTCGGGCCTGTTGGAAAAGACCGGGTTTCCGGAGAAACCAACCAAATTTGGATTCCCCCTCAGTGCATTCTATGCAAGCTGGGAGTTGGCCGCCGGTATGCTGGCCGCCTATCTGCGGGCACAGCAGAGCGGCCAGGGCTGCAAAGTGTCCACCAGCGCGTGGCATACCATTGTTTCGCTGGACGACACGTTTGCCGAGTGCCTGCAGGGGCTGAATACCCTGCCCAAACGCTTGGGCAACGGGTTCCCGACTACCAATCCGACAGACACTTTCCGCTGCAAAAATGGATGGTTTGCACTCAGCATCGGCAGTGATGATCAGTGGCTTTCGTTTGCACGCACTGCGGGTAAGACGGTCTGGGCGGAGGATCCGCGTTATGCGCATGATCCGGCGCGTTCGATGGAGAACTATTTTGGCGATCTGGACCAGCAGCTGCGCGACTACTTTGCAGAGATCACGATTGAGGAGGCCGACCGCATTTGCCGGGAGGCGATGGCGCCAGGCGGCCCCTGCAATACGGTACGTGAGCTTGCCGAGGGCAATGAGCAGGTCGAAGCGCGGCAGATGCTGCTGCGGGTCGGCGGCGGACTTCAGATGGGTATGCCTGCCAAGTTCCTGCGGGACGACGAACATGATAATGATGTGATCCCTGCGGCCCCGCTCGGTGCGGATACCGATGGGGTTTTGGAACAGCTTGGCCTGGGCGGGGCGGAGATTGAAGCCTTGCGCAGCGGGCATGTCATTTAAGACGGGAGGAGTATGGCAATGGAAGAGAAAAAGAACGTGCTCCACGGCCTGAAGGTGCTGGATTTCACCATTGCACTGGCGGGCGCCTATACCGCGTGGCAGTTTGCGGATCTCGGCGCAGAGGTTTGGAAGGTGGAGCGTTTCGGCTCGGGCGACCAAGCGCGTTATTGGGATCCA
>CANPPM010000007.1 GCA_947575935.1 uncultured Butyricicoccus sp.
CACCAACGCCCTAAACCTGCACAGCGGCACCACCTATTTCTTCCGGCTCAAGGATATCACCGATACCTCCACCGCGCGCAACCGCATGGCCCAGACCGATCTGCCGCGTTTTACAACCATCGCGGCGCAGGTCTTCCTGCAGGCCGAAAATATCACCCGGCTGAACGGCCAGTACTATCAGAACTCCAGCGGCATCAATACGCTGAAAGAAGCTGATATTGCCTTTTCACTGACCCCCATGTCAACCTCAACAGTTGATGATACGGTCGACTGGGATATGCTGCTCTGGCTGAACACCTCAGCCGACTTTGAACTGTACCGCAGCAGCTCGCCAAACGGGCCGTGGTCGCGGATCAACAACAAGCGCACCTCGGGCGGCGAATACTCCTTCACAACCGCCGGCTCCTTTATCGGTCAGAGTGTCGACCCGCTGCGCGAAACGCTGGAAGACGACTACCCTCAGCTGAACGCGACCCTGCTTGAGAACCGTAAATATTACTACGCCCTTCACTTTACGCAGCTGGGCACGCTGACGGACCGCAGGTCATGGAGCGCCAATGTAACGGCGCAGGTCAATGTAATGGCAGGCAGCTCGGTCGAGCTGAGCAATCTGGCAAACAACGTCACCAGCGGCTATGCCGATATGGTCAAGGACGGGCGGATCTCGGATATCAGCACGCCTGCAAATTTCCGGACCAGCAGGCAGTTCTCCGACCGCTCCGCGCCAAGCTTTAACAGCGGTTATCCGCTGTTCGAGGCGGGCGATACCTCGGTTATCATGCATCTGCTGCTCAACCGCACGGGTACCGTACACTATATCATGGCCCCGCTGACGGTAGACAACTCCACAACCGACCCGGATCGGAAATACTCTTCGCCGGTCACGACAATCGATAAGGATACCGGCCGCTTCCCGAATTTTGATGATGTCCCGACCTCGGGTTCGTCCGGCAGCAAAATCGAACTGTCTAAGATCACCTACCGCGAAGCGATCGACCCAAGCACCTTTGCAGGCAACCCGGATATCAAGACCGGCAAGGCGACCGTCGGTACAGTCGACATCCCGATCACGGTGGACGGGCTCAAGCCGGACACGGACTATTTCGTTTACTTCGTACTGGAAGGCACCGATTCCGTCTACTCGGATTACGTCATGCTGTACCGCTTCCGGACCGTACCGGTCATCCGCCCGGTGCTTGAGCTGCAGAGAGTCACCAATTCCCAGGTCTCGATTACCACCGATATCACGGCCGATACCAGCTACAAGCTGGTCCTGCTCAACGCAACGACGCTGCAGAACAACCTGAACGGCATCCTAAACCTTCCCTTCCGGAACTATGCGGTCAACTTTACCCCCCATCAGGGAGATGAAAACATCACCGTCCTGGACGCCCTCGTTGCAGACGGCTATACCCCCAATGCAAACGGCGCCCGTCCGTCGCTCTTTGATGAATTTGCAACCGACGCTGTCAAGGAACAGATGCGCAGCTTCATTCAGGCGACCGCCCAGGGCGACAGCATTGTGTTGACCGGCAAGGCCAGCACACAGCCCGGCCAGGCACACACGGTGGATTGCACCCAGTCCATGGAAGAAGGCAACCAATACATGTTCTTCGCGGTTGCAAAGAGCCCGCTAGGCTCCGGCTACTCGTTCCGGGCAAACTATCCGGTCAGCAGGCGTGACGATATTGCTCCCTACATCATCGGGACCCCCTGCGCATTCCACTACCGGTACGACAGCTCGGGCAAGATCATCGGTTTGACCGGCGCGACGATCACCATCCAGTTTAACGAGCCGGTATACTACACGAACAAGAGCTCCGGCCTCGCGACGCCGCAGGCAATTGACCGCGGGCGTCTCATGGACGCACGTCCCAGTAACTTCATCTGTTCCGCCTCGCTGGCCAGCCCCACGGACAATGTCAGCATCGCACAGGAAGAGGGGCAGGCCGGCCAGCTGACCGACACCATCAAGCTGACGCTGACGCAGGCGCGCGGCGGCGGTTATATCACCATCCCAGAGGGCGTCACCGACGCTGCCGCCAACGCCTCTCGCGGGCCGATCGCGATCCAGCTGATCCCCCACATCGATGAAAACAACCTTGCTTCAAGCGCCAACACCATCGAAGTCCAGATTCCGGTCCGGTGGGACGGTCGGAATGGGACGCCTCCCAACTGACACGGAAAGGATGACAACATGCGATACCAACTCACCCCTGATCTTGAAACCGGAAACGCCCAAATTGACGGGGAACATCGTGAACTTTTCCTTCGTATCAACCGCCTGCTCGACGCCTGCAGCGTCGGGCAGGGACGAGAGGAGGCGGGGCCTGCGCTGCAATTCCTGCTGGACTATGTCAACACGCATTTCCAGCATGAAGAATCCTTGCAGCGCGAGGCCGGATATCCCAACTACCCGGGCCATCACACGTTTCACACGGGTTATGTCAAAAAGCTGCGCGCACTCGCAGCCGACATCCCATCCACCGGCGCAACGATTTCGGATCTGAGCCTGCTCAACCGCCACCTTGGTACTCTGATCACCCATATTAAGGTAGAGGACAAAAAACTTGGCGCGTTCCTAAAAAGCCGCTGACTGCGGCCCCATCCTAAAACTGCGGGCGGTCTCTGCACAAGAGCCGCCCTGCCGAAACGGTCCTGTCTGACACAATGTCGGGCAGGACCGTTTTGAGCAAATCAGCCTCCGGCAACGCAGTCTTTGGGCGCATTGGGGCCCAGTCTTTATCCACAATCCCTTCCCCCTCCATCCCCCCTTTATCCGGGGGTAAAGCGGCGCGGGGATACGCGCCATACGACCCCAGGCTTTTCTGCGAAAAGGGCTTGCATATTCCTGAAAAGCAGTATATAATAAGGGATAGACCGGTGATTTACCGGGAATTCACTGCATTCCAGGAAGGGAGTTTTGCCAATGCCAAGCCTGCTGGGTGTGACCAATCCGGTTCCAGGTCAGGACACTGCCAACATCAACCGGCAGCTTCCTGTAAACCCGAGCGCTGACCACCGCGTGCAGAATGCACCCAGTCTCGACCGGGTCAGCCGCCCCGACAACCGCACAGAGCGTCAGGACTCCGGCGACGCTGCGGGCCCCGGCGGCGCGCTGCGCTATGACAGTAACTTTCAGACCTTCCTGCAAAAGCTGCGCAACACCCCCGGGCTTTCCGAAACCTTGTCGCGCACGCTTGCCGAATTTAAGTCGATCGTATCCTCGGGAATGGATGAAGGCATCGCAGGCGAAATGGGTCAGCTGCTTTCCATGCTGCCTATGGACGAGGGGCAACTGCTCCAATTCCTCACACAACAGCTTGCCAACAGCGCACGCTTCAGCGGCCCGCTGTTTACGCTGTTACGCGAAGCCTACTCGCAAAGCCAGACCCAGAATATTAAAACGGATATCCTGCAGTTCCTCAAACGTTACAGCGATTATACCTCGACCGAACACATTGAGGGGAACCTGCTGCGTACCTTAGGGCAGTTGGGAAAGGCGATCCCCTCCAGCTACAGCCGCCCCCTGTCAGCCATGCTGCAGCAGCTGCAGCAGCTGTTTCAGAACGGGGACCGCGCTGGCGCGCTCAAACTGCTGCAGGGCAGTATCCTGGGCCACCTCGCAAATTACACCGAGACGACACACGATATGGGATTGTCGCGCAGCTTAATTTCCCAGTTTGCGCTTGAAATTTCACGCTATGAAAACGGTTCGGAAGAGAACCTCATGCAGGCATTTAATCAATTGCTCGGGCATGAATCGCTGAAAGCCCGGCTGGGCAATCTGAACGCCGCCGCGCTGATGCAGGCCATCAAAAACAATGCGTTTACACGCGCTTCCGTTGAAGACAATTTTGCCAACCAATTTGCCCGTGCGGCCGATATGGCCCTGCGTGGCAGCGGCGGGGCCGAGACCCAAGAGGCATTCCGGCAGATCATTCAGGCCCTGCTGATCAACGAAAGCGTTTACATGCCGCTCAACCATATCCTGCTGCCGATGGACTGGAACGGCAAGCTGATGTTCTCTGAGCTTTGGGTCGACCCAGATGCTGAGGATAACATGCACAAGGGCGGCGGAAAGCGCGACAACACCCTGCGGCTTCTTCTCAAGGTCGATATCCAGGGGCTGGGCTTCTTTGATATCGTCATGGGCAACCGCGGTGAAGATGTAGAAATGCTGATTTCCTGCCCTGCTACGGTAGCCCCGTTTTCCCAGATCATACAGGGCGAGCTTTCCCGCATCCTGACCGACAATGGCCTGCGTCCTACCGGCATCCAAGTCACAAAAATGGAACGCCCACTGACGCTGTCAGCGGTCTTCCCCAAAATTTACGAAGGAGAGAACAGCGTCAATGTCAAGATATGATCCCCCCGCTACCGGGCGCGCAGTTGCCCTACGGTATGACGGCGGCTCGGCTGCGCCGATCGTTGTTGCATCGGGTATGGGCTATCTGGCCGAGCGCATCGTTGAGGTCGCAGCCGACAACAACGTCCCCGTCTACGAAGACAATTCACTTGCCACGATGCTGTCGCAGCTCCAGCTTGGGCAGCAAATCCCAGATTCCCTTTATCAGGCAATTGTCGAAATTTACGTTTATTTTCTGAATTTCGACCCCAATGATCCTGATAAGGCCCGGCGCGAACGCGAGGAGGCCCGCAAGGCCTCCGCAGCTGCCGCACAGGCCGCAGCGGAAGCCGCAGCCGCGCAGGCCGCAGAACAGTCTGACGAGGACGACGAATATGAGGATGACGAAGAGGAATAAGACCGTTTATATGCAGGCAGCTATGCCTGCATATATTGACTGTTAAGAAGGGAGCCCCTCCATGACCCACCGCTACCTGATTTCCGACCATGATCATAATCCGATTGCACAGGCTGTCCTGGAATCCGCCCCCGGTACCGAACCGCTGCACCTGAATGTGCTGGACGGTCGTGCCGAGCGCGTTGCCGAAGCAATCGATGTGTGCTTAATCTCCCTGTACGACGCTGATTTGACCTTCCGCGGCCGGGTTGGCTACCGGTACGGGGACTGCGTTGTCGTAGCGCCGGTCGAGCGGCTAAGCGCAGCGGCCCGCCGTAACCTACGGGTCCCAACCCAGTTTAAGAGCTATCTGTATCCGGTTACCGGCAGCTGGAAGGGGCAGCGTACCTTTATCTGCAAGGATCTAAGCTGCGGCGGCATTGCTTTCCAAACCTCGCAGCCGCTCAATATCGGCGAAGTGATCCAGGTGGTTCTTGCCCCCATGAAACGTCCCCTGTTGGTACAGACTCAAATCCTGCGTCCGCTGCCTGCCGAGCCGGGCGATGAGCCAACCTACGCTTCCAAGTTTGTCGACTTGTGCGACGATGAAGATGCTGCGATCCGAAAAGCTGTGTTTAAAATCCAGCTTGGAGGATAAAAATACTTAAGATTGATGTGTTTTCCCCATCAAATTATACGAAAAAAGGGCTGCCCTCCCGGGGCAGCCCTCTGCTTTTCAAGGCTTGTCTCCTATTTTAGCAAATGCAGCACGGCAAGTCCTCCGGCAGCAAACATTCTAACGGCAGTGAAAGGTGTTATGCCTTCCGGCCCTTTCCCATGCCAACCGCGCCGAGGACCATAGTTGTAATGCTGATCCCCGTCATCAAAATACCTAAAACAAAAACACCAATTGCCAATCCTTTTTTCATACTGCCTCACCCCTTATTTAGATCATAATAGCTGAAAAACCCCAAATCCATGGCCCCTGCAGCCTGCCGGGACAGGCGTCCGGAACTCCGCCGCAGCCCACCCCACCGGCCCATCCGCACCATCAGATCCAAGACCGATTTGAAAACGAATCATATGCCCGAACGACAGCCTTTTTCCGCTATGCTTTTCCAAATTTTCTGTCGTACTTTTGTTCGGTCATATCCCCATTTTTCAAACAACCCTTGACTTTTTCAGTATATCACAGATGGCAGCAGCATAGCAATACTTTTGATAGATCTGATTTTGACAAAGCCGCAAAACCAGGGTATAATAGACAGGAGATTCCCGGCAGGGCTTTGCAGGCCCCGTCCTGCCCAACAACAAACCGCACCGGCTTGCGCCAACCACGGCGAAAGGGCCAAACGTCCCTTTGATTCTGACAGGGCCTGCTGAAAGGAAACAAAAATGCCTGATCTAAAAACCAATGTTATGCGGCTCTTGGAGCAGCATAACATCGCATATACCGCTTACGAATATCCGCATGGCAAAGAAGCTGTCGACGGTATTACGGTCTCCGGCCTGCTGGGCCAGAATCCTGCGCAGGTCTTTAAAACACTGGTCGCCAAGGGGAAAAGCGGCGGCCACTATGTCTTTGTCATCCCGGTCGCCGCAGCGCTTGACCTGAAGCTTGCAGCAAAGTCTGTCGGGGAAAAAACAATCGAAATGGTACCTGTCAAAGAACTGCCCGGGCTGACCGGATATGTTCGGGGCGGCTGTTCCCCCGTCGGAATGAAAAAGGCATTTCCAATCGTATTCGACCGCAGTGCGGACAGCGTCCCGACAATTTTTGTTTCGGCAGGAAAAATTGGATACCAAATTGAAACCACTCCCTCGGAGCTGATTGCATTTGTACACGGCAAAACGGCCGCACTGACGGCTCCCTGATCCCTAGGGACCGGCCGTTTGCCCCGCGCCCGAGGTCCGGCATGCTGGCGCTAGGCCCGGGGACAAGGAAACGCCGCAGCCGGGCATTCCGACGGGGCGCGCCGTTTACGAAGGTATGCGGACGGCCTCAGTGCAGCAACGCCGCATCGCGCGCCATCACAAAGCAAGTGATCCCCCTTGCTGAAAGGCGGCGGTATTTTTCCTGAATTGTGCTCTTGTCGTCAAACAATATAAAATGCCCCTGCGACATTTCATCCATATAGGTGAAATATTTGGCACAGAGCTCTTTTGAAAAAAACACCTGCGCGCCATACTGCGCGCGCAGCCGCTCCAAGTCGTCCCGGGTCAACTGGACGCCGTCAGCATTCGTCGACGGCAGCTGAAAGCTGGTACACACGGGCTGGATCATCGCAGCGACGCGTCCTTCCCCATACCGTGCCAGCAGGTTGGCAAACCGCTGGTCAAAACTGCCGCCGCTTACCGCCGCTTCACATACAGCGGCTGCATACCGCAGCCCCTGCGCGCAGCGCTCTGGCACATACAGCGGAATGTTTTCCTCAGCCAGCCGTCTATCTGCCTGCTCTACAAAGCCTTGCAGCATCGGGTAATTCTGCTCCAAATCCAAAAATACCCCTGGACAGCCGAGCGCGCGGACCTCAGCGATCAAATCGCTGCAAAACTGTCCGCCGTCCCCCTGTGCCTGCAGCGCACACAAGTCCGAGACCCCTAAAAGGCTGCTTGACGGCTCCAGCATTGCAACCCGCCGCCGAAGCGACGCCACGGGCGACAGGCAGTGTGAAAAGCACAGCCGCCGGGTAAAAGGGGGGGATAAGCGGGCGCTGTCACCGTCCATCGTGACCAAAACAACGTTTTGCATAGTATTTGCTCCTTTTTCTTACCGGTACGAGAAGCGCTGCCAGGTATTCGGCACAACCCTTTTCCCAGCGCCTCCTGCTATTCGTCAAACTCCAGACCCCCGTCCATCCCCTAACGCGCGGGCAGCCGCATGCTTCCTATGCAAAGCGGCGGATATGGACGGTATTCCAACTATATGCGGGCAACTGCCCGCCTTAGAATCTGTTTCATCCGTATATGGAGGAAATCTGTCATGTACCTGATTCCTAATTTCGTTTTCAATTCGATCTATGAGATCACACCGGCATTCTTTTCCCAACACGGCCTGCGCGGCATGCTGGTCGACCTGGATGGCACTATGGCATCCAGCCGCGCCCCCCTGCCGCCAGCAGAGGTACGCCCCTGGTTGGACGCGCTTCAGGCCTCAGGCGTGCGCGTACTCGTACTGTCCAACAACAAAGAAAGCCGGGTCCGCCGCTTTTGCGCGCCGTTGGGCGTCCCCTTTCTTCACCGCGCAGCCAAGCCGCTAGGCCGCGGCTTCCGCCGGGGGGCAAAAGCGCTTGGCCTGCCCATTCATCAGATCGCTGTGGTCGGCGACCAAATCTATACTGACACCTTCGGCGGCAATCTCGCAGGCGCTGTCACCTGCTTTGTCCGTTCGATCAACCGAAACGATTTCTGGATCAGCGTTCGCCACCAACTGGAAAAACCCTTTATTTATTGGGGCAAACAGAAAGGAGGAATGCCATGAGCATCCGTTTCGGCCCCGCCGGCAATGCAAAGTCCTTTGCTGCCGCCGGCTTCCAGTCTACCGCAGACGCGCCTGCCTGGCTTACAGGACTAGGCCTGAACGCCTATGAATACCAGTGCGGGCACGGCGTCCATATCGGTCAGGCAACCGCCAACAAGATCGGTGAAGCCGCCCGTACACACGGCATCACCCTATCCCTGCATACGCCATACTATATCAACCTCTCTTCTGGGGAAGACGAAAGGCGGGAAAAAAACGCCGGTTACCTTCTGCAAAGCTGTGCGGCCGCAGAAGCAATGGGTGCGCAGCGCCTGGTCGTACACTGCGGAGGGGTGGGCAAACAATCGCGCGACCAAGCGATGCAGCACTCTCGTGAGAATGTCCGCCTGCTGCTGGAAACGCTGGAACAGGCTGGCTTTTCCCAAACCATTTGTCTGGAAACGATGGGAAAGCAGAGCGTAATTGGTTCGGCCGAAGAAATCTGCGAACTGGTCGCATTGGACGACCGCCTGCTTCCCTGTATCGACTTCGGGCACCTGAATGCACGGACCGGCGGCCAGTGCCGCAGCTATGAGGCCTATACCGCTCTATTTGACCTGCTGGAAAACCGTATCGGCAAGGCGCGCACCCACATTCTCCACGCACATTTTTCCAAAATCGAATACAGCGACAAGGGGGAAGTGCGCCACTTGACCTTTGCCGACGAACGGTACGGCCCCGATTTCGACCCGTTGGCGCGCCTGCTGCGTGAACGCGGCTACGAACCAACCCTTATCTGCGAGTCCGCAGGCTCCCAGGCCGAGGACGCGCTTACCATGAAAACCATCTATGAAGGAGTGCAGATATGAAAAAAATTTTATTGATGCATGGTCCCAACCTCAACCTGACCGGCATCCGCGAGCCCGGTATTTACGGCCGCAATTCTCTGGCCGCCATCAATGAGGAAGTCGTGCAGAAATGTGAGCGCCTGGGGATGGAATGCAACGTATTCCAGTCCAATTCAGAGGGGGCGCTGATTGACCGCCTGCACGCAGCGATGGACGACTGTGACGGCATCCTCATCAACGCCGGCGCGTACACCCATTACAGCTATGCGCTGCGTGACGCAATTTCGGCGGTACGTCTGCCCGCCATTGAAGTGCATATGTCCAATATCCATGCGCGTGAAGAATTCCGCCACCATTCGGTAATTGCGCCGGTCTGTGCCGGAACGATTGCAGGCTTCGGCAAAAACAGCTATCTGCTGGCTGTTGATGCCCTCAAGGCCCTGTTGGACGAATGAGCCTACACGCACTCCGAAACGCCCGAAACGGCGCAGACGCACTGGTACTGACCAGCGAAGTCAACCGCCGCTACGCTACGGGCTTTCATTCGACCGCCGGGGTTTGCTACCTGTCGGACAAACAGGCGGTCTTTCTGACCGATTTTCGCTATTCTGAAGCCGCGCGCCAGCAGATCGCAGGCTTCACAGTGCAGGAAATCCAAATCGAAGACAGCTATACGGCAGCGGTCAACCGTCTCGCCGCACAGGACGGCGTCAAAACCATCGCCCTTGAGGACGAAACGCTTACCCATGCGGAATACCGTCGTTGGGAACGCGGTTTGACGGCCAAAACCATTCCGCTGGGCCGGGCGGCCGCCGATCTGCGCATCGTCAAGACCGAGGACGAGGTGTCGCAAATCGTATCGGCCCAGCGTATCGCGGAACAGGCGTTCACCGAAATCCTGAACGAACTCCGCCCCGGTGTTACCGAGCAGGAAATCGCCGCCCGTCTGACCTATCTGATGCTGCATTACGGTGCGGAAAACATGTCCTTTGACCCGATCGTTGTATCCGGGGAAAACTCCTCCAAACCCCACGGCGTCCCCACAGAAAAGCCACTCGCCCCGGGCGAATTTGTGACCATGGATTTCGGATGCATTTATCACGGCTACTGCTCGGATATGACCCGCACAGTGGCTATTGGGCACGTGACCGAAGAAATGGAGCGCGTTTACAGCACAGTCCTTGACGCCCAGCTCGCCGGTATCGCCGCTGCAAAGGCAGGCGTCTCCGGCAGGGAAGTCGATGCCGCCGCGCGCAAAGTCATCACAGACGCCGGCTACGGCAGCGCGTTCGGCCATGGCTTCGGGCATGGCGTCGGACTGGAAATCCATGAAGCGCCGCGCGCTTCCCAGCGCAGCGAGCAGCCCCTTCCCGCGGGCTGCATTCTGACTGCAGAACCTGGCATCTATCTTCCCGGCAAATTTGGTGTGCGCATCGAAGATATGCTGTTTGTCATTGAAGACGGTTGTATTAACCTAACCGACGCCCCGAAGCAGCTGATCCTCCTTTGAGGTTTCCGCTTTTCCAAAGCACCGGGCCTACCCTGCGCAGTCCCCCTAACCGCCTACAGGACGCCAAACAAGGCCGCCCCCAAAATAGGGGGCGGCCTTCCATTGATTGAAAACACACTTTTAAAGCGTTTCATCCCCGCTGGTTTGGACAAAGCCTGCGTCAGCGGCCCAGTCCTCACGCGGTGCGGCGCAAAACTGTTTTTCCCTGGCGGCTTCGTCCCGCCAGCCTCATCCAAACCATGGATGCCAGCCCTATCCTGCCGCCCGTTCCTGCCGGAACCAAACATAGCTCATAACGTTGGGCACAAACACCGCCGTCAACAGGCTGCCGGTCAGCAGCGCAAAGCCTCCCTGTGGGGGCAGGCACAGTCCCAACAGGTTTATCAGCCCCGCCAAAAAGTAAAGATAGCCGCCGAGCCGATGTGTCCGTGCCCAGACGCGTTCACTCGACAGTGTCCATGCGTTCTTAATCCCGCAGAACCAGGTCTGCCGGAATTTCGGCATGAGGTTGCCGGTAACCATCAGCACCACCCCTATGATGAAATGAACCAACCGGCCGACGTTAACCGTCCCAGGCTGCAGCGCCTCTACCAGCGTGACCAGCACAACCGCATCCGTCATCATCAGCAGCAACAGACAGACCTGCCTATACGGCCCCTCAAATTTACGGTAATTTTCCCCCCGGGGATCGATCCGCGGCAGCAGCCGCATCAGCGCCACAATCGCCGGATTCACCGCCGCCAGCGCCCAGAGTACCCAGACAGAAGCATAATTGACCGTACCGTCAAGATTCCAATGGATGGGCGCCTGTTCAGGCAAACGCGTCCATACCGCCGCCGTCATCCCCAGCGGCAGCAGCGCCGCCGTCCACAGAAAGATCCGCTTCATTTGCCATACCTCCTTTCAAACTGGTCAGCCAACTCAACAGCTCATCCACCACAGAGGTATTGAGCTCATAATAGATATACTTTCCTCGTTTCTCATCCAGCACCAACCCAGCCTCCCGCAGGATTGCCAGATGATGCGAGATTGTCGCGCCAGTGCTGCTAAAATGCGCGGTAATCTCTCCCGCGGGCAGTGATCCATCCCGCAGCAGCCGCAAAATCTCCCGTCTGGTTGCATCAGAGAGCGCCTTAAAGCTTTGCTGGAATCCCATCGCCCCACCTCATTTCAAGCCTAAAGTAAATGTGACCTTTCGCTGATCCGGCAGCGCCTCCCTACCGGCTGGCCCCTTTGCTACTTTTATCATATCACTATTTCCCTCAATGCACAAGGGCGCAGTTCGATCCCATCCTGATGTAAAATGAGGACCCGCCTGAAAATTTTGGTTTTGCTCTGCCCAAACGACAGCTTTTTCCGTCGTCCCCCCTTGCAATGCCGTCCGCCTCCCTGCCTCAAACCAGCTTTGCCCCAGTTTGCATCCCTCGAACAGCGTCAAAACACTTTTCAAAATCATTTTCCCGCCTGCATACCGCCGGCAACGGGCGTTCATTTTCAGCAGTTGTAAAAGCGTTCTAGAACTGTCTGCAACAAAAAAGAGCCATTTTTTCACAAAAACAGCTCTTTTTTTCCGATTCATCTGTGCACGCGCAGGAAACTGCCATCAATCCAAGTTCCCGTTCCTCGCCCTACCTCAAACGGACGCGCTTTTGCAAAGCCGGCGCGCCGGAAAACGCCTACTTGACAATCTCTTTAGACGCTGCAGCCAGCGCCTCCACCTTAGCTGCCGCCGCAGCCTTGTCCTCTGCGCGCGCCATAATATAAACCTTGACCTTGGGCTCGGTGCCAGAAGGACGGATGATGAACGAAGTGCCGCCCTCCAACTCGTAATAAAGCACGTTCTGCCCCTTCAGCTCGATCTCTTCCGTCTCTCCGGTCACAACGTTCCTACGTGTGCCCGGCTGATAATCACGGACATATTCAACCCGGTTGCCGGCAACATCGGTCAGCGGCGTTGCACGCAGCTCAGCCATCAGCTCCTGCATACGGGTCAGGCCTGCAACGCCGGGCATCGTAATCGAAATCGTCTGCTCACAATAATAGCCGTACTTTTCATACATCGTTTCCATCGCGTCATACAGCGTCATGCCCTTGGTACGATAATACGCCGCCATCTCCGCAATCAGCATAGAGGCTGTTACCGCATCCTTGTCCCGCGCATAATCGCCCGACAAATAACCATAACTCTCCTCAAAAGCAAACAAATACTGATGCGAGCCGGTGCGCTCAAATTCCTTGATTTTCTCTGCAAGGAACTTGAATCCGGTGAAGGTATCAAAACAATCAACGCCGTTCTTCGCGGCCACCGAGCGTGCCATTTCAGTGCTCACGATCGACTTCAAAACCGCCGGATGCTCGGGCATCGTGCCCGTCAGCCGCCGCGCCGTGATAATATAGTCAATCAGCAGCACGCCGACCTGATTGCCCGACAGCGTAATATATTCCCCGGTCTTGTCCTTCAGTACGATGCCGGTGCGGTCAGCGTCCGGGTCAGTCCCAATGATCAGATCGACGCCGTTCTCCTTGGCCAGTGCAATTGCCAGATGGAAGCCCTCTTTATTCTCCGGATTCGGGGAAACAACGGTCGGAAAATCACCGTCAATCACCATCTGATGCGGTTCACAGATAATATGCTTATATCCGATGCGCTTCAGGATTTCCGGAACCAACCGGTAACCTGCACCATGGAAGGGGGTATAAACCAGCTTGAAATCGTCCGCAACTTCCTTCACGCAGTCAGGATTGACCGCAACCTTGAGCACCTCGCCCAGGTATGCCTCGTCGGTCTCCCTGCCCAGCATAATAATGCGGCCGGACGCTAAATACTGATCAAAATCACCGATCTTGACGTCCTGGAACAGATCCAGCGCGCCCATTTCCTTCGCAACCACATCGGCCTCAGCCGGGGGCAGCTGCGCGCCGTCCTCCCAATAGACCTTATAGCCGTTGTATTCCTTTGGATTGTGCGACGCCGTGATATTAATGCCCGCAATCGTGCCATAATGACGAATTGCAAAAGACAGCTCGGGCGTCGGCCGGAGCTCATCGTACAAACGCACCTGAATCCCATTCTCGGCCAGGATGCACGCGCACAGCCGCGCAAACTCGGGCGACATATGGCGGGAATCATACGCAATGGCAACGCCGCGTTTCATCGCGTCTTCACCGTTCGAAAGAATCAAGTTGGCAAGACCCTGGGTCGCCGCCCCAACCGTGAAGCGATTCATACGGTACAAGCCGACGCCCAGCACGCCGCGCAGGCCCGCAGTACCGAAGGAGAGGGGCGCAAAAAAACGGCTTTCAATCTCGCCGTCATCGCCCTTGATGGCGGAAAGCTCGGCGCGTTCGTCTTCATTCAGTGCAGGGGAAGCCAGCCAGCGCTCATATTCTTTTACATAATCCATGATGTTCATCCACCTTCATTTTCAATTTTCTGCAGAGGCGCGGAAACGCCTATTAAAATTATACAATAAAACCATTCAAATGCAAGAGGAATTTGTAAAATTTCTCTTTATCTCATCGAAAAATTTAGGAAAAGCCCCTGCGAAGCCGTCGGAATCCACAAATAAAAATCCAAATTTTATTAACTTTAACAAAAATCGCCTGCACCCGCTTGGCGCGTACCGTCTGTTTATGGTATACTAAATTCTATTCTAACAGGGCGAATGCCGGATCGAGGGAAATTTTTTTGCTGCGCAGGGCGGTTCCCACGGGAAGCCCGACAGGCTAGATCGGAAACCAACGGCGCTTTCGTTGGAAAAGGTGCGCGGCAGCGTTTTGACGATTCTCAAACAGACGCTGGCGCTTAGCCCAAAACGGAGGGGATCCCCAATGGAACGCATCGTTTATGATTTTTACCGTGCAGAACTGCGCAGGCTTGCGCCGCTGCTGTCGGGGATGGCGCTGCTGCTGGCATACCTGACCGGCATTGCCGGGCTGCATCCTGCCGCCGCCCTGGTCCTGCCGCTGTCCGCGGTCCTTCTTCTGCTGCGCACCGTTTTTGAAACAGTACGCTTCCGCGCCGCATCCACGTATTCCGATCTACCAGGGCGAAATACACCTGCTGTCCAACTGCCTGCTCTGCCACAACCGGCGCGCCCTGCTGCTGCTCCCGGCCGAATCGGTGACCCGGGCAGAACTGCACAGGCATACCGGCCGCAACCAGCTGGTCCTTGCGCTGCGGCTGGTCTGCCTCGACGGCCAAAGCCGGCGCCTCGAACTGGTTGCGGCCCAGAGAAAACGCATAGGAAAAATATTAGCATACCTGGAAGACCAAAAGATCCCGATCCATCAATAAAAAGAATGGCAAAAGGAGGCCTGCAGCGCTTCCTACCCGCTTTTCAGGCCTGCTGTATACCCCTGCATCAACCGTTTGCAGAACATCCCCAACGGCTGCGGCGGTTCACTGCAGCCAAAAAGCACCGCATACGGCAGACCATCTTCCGGCGACTGCCCCAAATGATTCTCCCACCTGCGCATTGCCAAAGCGCGCCGCAAGCCACGCGGCGTATAAATCAGCCGCTCCTGCCGTGCCGTGCCGAACCTGCCGCGCCGAGTCTCACTGCGCACCGCCCCTTCCGCACGCAGCCGCGCACGTCCCTCCGCCTCAAAACGGCGGAATACATCGCGCAGCGCGGCAGCATGCCCGCGCGCCCAATTATACCCTTCGCTCGCCTGCAGCGTTTCGCTGCAGGCGTTTTTCATCATCAGGAACAGCGCTTCCTCCGCGCCGGCCAGGCATGGCGCAGGCTCAGTAAAAGAGAGGGCCGGCTGCATATCCTCGCCGAAGCTGGCCAACCGCTTTTTCGGCGCCATTTCACAGGCAATCCAGCCCGCCTCTTGCCAGAGGGTCAGCACAGCCGCAAACAACCGCCCCTCATCCGGCCGCCCAATCTCCCGCAGCAAAAAGGCAGTTTCCCCGAACGTAAGGTCAGGCCGCTGGCCGTCCGTCCCCTCTTCCCCTGCAAGGCTCCTGGCCAATACGCCGCCGGTCATCGGCCGGCTATGCAGCCAGCCGCGCACAATCCCAAAAATCGCCAGCAGCAACACAAGGTTGAGGACAAGCCAGACTATCACGTCTTTTGCCGTCATATCAGTATCCGGTCTGCGCGTTCAGCACGTCATCGTGCTCAACCCACTTCTGCACGTCGATCGTCTCATATGTATCATGCGTGCGGCGGATCACTACTTTTGTGATGCCTGCATTAATGATCATGCGCTTGCACATTGTGCAGCAGTCTGCATCAGCCACCAGCTCACCGGTTTCCATTTCCTTTCCACACAAATAGAGCGCCGCCCCCAACATCTGTTCGCGGGAGGCCGCAATGATTGCATTGGCCTCCGCATGCACCGACCGGCAAAACTCATAGCGCTCCCCACGAGGGATTTTCAACTTCTGCCGCATACAGAAACCAAGATCAATGCAATTGGCCCGGCCGCGAGGCGCGCCGACGTAGCCCGTAGAAACGATGATATCATTCTTCACAATCACCGCGCCATAGTTGCGGCGCAGGCAGGTGCCGCGTTCACTGGCAACCTCAGCCATATCCAAATAATAGTTGGTTTTGTCCCGTCTGTTCACTTTTAGAATGCCTCCTTTAATTGTCCCGCATGGATGACGGCGCGCCGGGCGGCGCGCGCGGCTGCCGCGGGATCATGGGTAATCAGAATAATGGTATGCCCATCGGCATGAAGCCGGTCGAACAAGGCCAGGATATCGCGTGAAGCAGCAGGATCCAACCCTGCCGTCGGCTCGTCGGCAAGCAAAACCCGTGGCCCGGCCGCAAGCGCCCGGGCAATTGCAACGCGCTGCTGCTGCCCGCCGGAAAGCTCACAGGGACGATGCATCGCACGTCCGGCAAGACCAACCTCAGCCAACAGCGCACGCGCACGCGGCAGGCGCATACCCACCGGCACCCCCTGAAAGGCAAGCGGCAGCGCCGCATTTTCCAGCGCATTCAAATCCTGCAGCAACCGAAAGGATTGGAAGACGAACCCAATCGCCTCGCCGCGCAGCCTCGCCCGCGCGTCCGCCCGCAGGGACGAAACGTCCCGCCCGTCAAGCAGATAGCGACCGGCGCTCGGCGTATCCAGTAAACCAAGGATATGCATCAGCGTAGTCTTCCCCGACCCGGACGCGCCGGTAATCGACAAATAGTCCCCCTTGCATACGCGCAGCGATACATCCCGCAGCGCTTCCACCCGGTTCCTGCCATATATTTTACAGATGTTTTCCAGTATAATCAAGCCCTCACCCCAAAATTCAGAATTTTCCTCCCGGTACGAAACGCCAAGCCGCCGGATCACGCCTGCAAAAACGCCTAACGGCGTTTTTCAGACCGCAAAACGGGCGGTGCAATCCCGCTGTAGTTTTCCCGCAGGCGCCGCAGCTATGCGCCCATGCCGCGCGTAGGGCAACAAAAAACGCAAGAATTTTGGGACAGCCATGGGAAAAGGGGGAAATACCTCTTGCATTTATCCGATAATTGTTTATAATTAGAATCGGTAGTTAGTTTGGAGGTTCCTCAATGAAGCTGAAACGTATCCTGCCGACCGTGATCACCTGTATTGCAATCAGTATATTTGCACTGTCCCAAGCGCTGCTTGCGCCGCTTGCCGCACGGATCGCAGCATCCTTTGGTCACGGCCTCGGCTGGTCCGGCTTTCTTTATGCCGCCGGCTGCATTCCTTATATTGTTGCCGGTCCATTTGCCGGCAGGTTGCTTTCCGCTACCGGACGCCATTTTTCGGTCAGCCTTGCGCTTGGCTTGTGCGCTGGAGCCGGCATCCTCCTTTTCCGCGCGGACCAATTCTGGCTTGTCTGCCTCGGCCTCGCTCTGCTTGGGGCCGCGGGTGTTTTTGTGTTGCCTGCGGGGCTTGAGTCACTCCGTGCCGTAACCGGTTTCGCGCCTGCAGACAGCCTTGCCCTTTGCGCCCCCGTACTTGGGCTGGGGGCCTCTTGCGGCGCGCTGCTCGGCGGCCTTCTGACCGTCCATGGACATACCTGGAGAAGTGTTTACCTGATTTTCAGTATCATTGCGGCGATCACCGGCGCAGTGCACGCGCTCATCCCCTTTCCCAGGCTGTCCGTCGTCCGCCTAGAGCGGTGGCAGACGGAGCAGCGCTCGGCCCTGCGCATGCAGCGGATGTATCCGTATTATTTTACCGTTTTCCTGTACGCAGGCCTTGAGGTTTTAGCAACCAGTTGGATGGCTGCCTATATGATCCATGCCTTGGGGTATACCACGCTGATCGCTTCGGTTGCGGTCGCATTGATCTGGATCTGTGCCGCCATTGCGCGGCTGGCCTGCGCCCGATTGACCGAACGAATCGCACCGCAGCGGCTGGCGCTTCTTCAATGCCTCCTCCTGTTGTGCGCGCTTTCTCTGTGCCTGGCCGTCGCGGATGGACGCCTGTTCTGGCTCGCTGTCTGCTGCATTGGCCTTGGGCTTTCCGGGCTATGGCCGCTGCTGTTTGGTGCGGCGCTGGATGTGAATGGGGGCGGTGGGGCAACCATGTCCATCCTTATGCTATGGGCATGCGCCGGGGCTGGCTCGATCTCGGTACTTGCCGGCATTATAGGCAGTCAATTTGGCATGACGCCGGTGATGTCCGCCGCCGTCCTGTTGTCCATCGTCTGTTTCATGCTGTGCGGACGGGTGCTCCCGCGGAAGTGTCTCGCCCCACGTCCGCGTGGTAAGGCCGCCGCCTTTCCCGCCCCTGACGAGCTGCCCGAAGATCTGGACGAATACGCAGCGTACGATGAACCTGACCTCTATTCCGGGGAAGCGGATCTGGAAGAACTGGATGAGTTTGCCGACCTGGACGACTTTGCTGACCTGCGGGAATACGCTGTTTCCAGGGATTTCTCTTCTCTAACCAGTTTCGAAGCCTCCGGCGATTTTGCCAGCATGGGGGAATTTGAACCTGCAGAGGATTTTGACGGCGCCGATATCCACGAATATGCACCGGCGGAACGGTTCCCAGGGCGGGCGTCTTTGATGCCTGCCGAAGAATTCACCGACCTGGATCCATTTGAGGCGGCAGACAGTTTTGCGGCAGAAGACGAATTCGAACCCGCAGAGGATTTTGAAGCGGCGGAGGCATTCTCCCCTGCGGATGACTTCGCCGTACAGGACATGTACGATGCATCCATGGAATTTGCCATCCCCCAGTTTGACACCGTCTCCGAAGCGTCTCCACACACGTATCCGCTTCCCTCGCGGGAGAAACGGATATCCCTCACCAGCGAAGCGGAGGAGCTCATGTATGATACGGAAGATGCCGAATATTCTGCCCTTACCGGTCCCACAGAGGACACCGTATACCAGGAAGACACAGTCCCCCTGGACAGCGCAGACGATACCGAGGAACCCATAGAGGAATCGTACTTCCCCGAGGAAGAATATGACCAGCCGTAAAGAACGCTGTGCAGGAACGGATGACCTGCCCTGAAAACAGCGCTGCTTTCCCGCCCGCCGCTCTGTACTCCGTTAGGAGCACGCTTTCTGTCCTGCGCCGGCCCGGATGAAGGAAAAGGCGTGGACAGCGGTCATCCGCCTGCGCCCATCGAAACCGTTCAGACCAAACCGACAGGGAGGCCCGGCCTGTAGATGCGTATCCCTGTAAAAAACCTATTTTTTTATTTTTCGTCCGAATTCCCGTTGATAACCCAAGCAAATATTGTATATAATAAAAGCGATTGCACAGGGACGGTTTCCCCAACCGGGAAACACAGGAATCCTGCATTCCAAACCCTGCATCCCGAACCCGGAGACGGCGGATGCAGGCGCTCAATTCTAAAAGATTGGTGGGCATTCTATGTTATTTTCGAGTGATGTAGGCATTGATCTTGGTACGGCGTCAGTGCTTGTATATGTAAAGGGCAAAGGCATTCTGCTCAATGAGCCGTCAGTCGTCGCAGTGGACAAGCAGACCGGGAAAATGCTTGCCGTCGGCGAAGAAGCACAGCAGATGTTGGGCCGTACTCCAAGCAATATCGTCGCCATCCGGCCGCTCCGAGAGGGCGTGATCTCCGATTATGAAATGACCGAACGTATGATCAAGGAATTCATCCGTAAGGTGCTTGGCTTCCGCCTCTTCAAGCCCAATCTGGTGATGTGCGTCCCCTCCATTATCACCGAGGTGGAGGAACGCGCCGTCATCGACGCCGGCACCCAAGCCGGGGCCAAGCGGGTCTTCCTGGTTGAGGAACCGGTTGCCGCCGCCATCGGCGCCGGGCTTGATATCGCACGTGCCGACGGTAATATGGTTGTCGATATCGGCGGCGGGACAACTGACATCGCGGTCATCTCTCTCGGCGGCATCGTGGAATCGACTTCTATCAAAATCGCGGGGGACAAGTTCGATGAGGCCATTGTGAAGTATATCCGCCGCAAACACAACGTGCTGATCGGCGACCGCACCGCAGAGGAAATTAAGCGGGAGATCGGCTGTGTCTATGCACGCCCTGAGGAAACGACGATGGAAATCCGCGGCCGCTGCCTAATGACCGGCCTGCCCCGCACCTTCACTGTCAACTCCACCGAGGTTATGGAGGCCTTTGAAGAGGTGACCTCCTCTATCGTCGAGGCTATCCATTCGGTGCTAGAGCGCACACCGCCCGAACTGACCAGCGATATTTCGGCCAACGGCATTGTCATGACCGGCGGCGGCTCCCTGCTCTGGGGATTTGCCAACCTGATTGCAACCAAGACCGGTATCCCGACCCGTGTCGCTGAAGAAGCCGTTTCATGCGTAGCCTATGGCACCGGCGACTGTCTGGACCACCTGCAGTCCATGCAGGACGGCACGATTAACCTCTCCCGCCGCCGTCAGATGATGGTTTAATGGAAGCGGAAAAATATATGAAGGCCGCCCTGCGGCTGGCAAAGAAATCCGCATCCGAAGGCGAAGTCCCTGTCGGCTGCGTCGTCGTCTGTGACGGCGTAATCGTTGGGCGGGGCCGTAACCGCCGCGAAACCAAGCGGAATGCACTCTGCCATGCCGAAATCGAGGCCATCCACAAGGCCTGCCGGAAACTGGGCGGCTGGCGGCTGCATCGCTGCGAGCTCTATGTTACGCTCGAACCCTGCCCTATGTGCACGGGCGCAATCATCAATGCCCGTATCAAAACAGTCTGCTATGGCGCGCCCGATCCCAAAGCCGGTTCCTGCGGTACGCTGGTCAATCTGTTTGACCTGCCTTACAACCATCGGCCCGCAGTCGTATCTGGTGTGCTTGAGGAGGAATGCGCCGCGCTGCTGCGCACATTTTTCCGGGAACTGCGCGCACGTAAAAAATCCGCAAAGGAATGTACCGGACAAGCGGCTACATCCCTTTGAGCGGTATCGTAAGGCCCCCTCTGCGGACAGCAAAAGCGCCCCAGAAACTAGGCTGAGATTGGCCGTCTGCGGCAGGCGGCAAGGAGATCGCGCTGTTTT
>CANPPM010000008.1 GCA_947575935.1 uncultured Butyricicoccus sp.
GTCCCTCTGAATGACTGTGTAGTAAAAAAAGGACTCACCGCAGAAATCGCCGGAAAAACTACAAGCGGTTCCCTACGCGGCACACCTGCTTTTTCAGAAAATACCGTCATCCCTGCAAGCGCCTCCCCAAGCAGCGGCATCAGCCCAGCAGCCGTTACCTTTGACCGTAATCCTGATTCTGACGGCTACCAAGATCTTGTCGTCGACGTATTCACTGTAGGCGACGCCGCTTTCCGGCGCGTCACATTGGGTAACGCTGAACTGCATGCCTCCTTCTCTGGCAACACCATTACGATCCGTGCGGATATCCTTGCCGGACTTCATACGGGTGACCATACTCTAACCTATGTAATGAGCCGCGGCGATGACCCCACGGTCAAGCTGACGGTGATCGACACCAGTACTGCATCAGCCCAGCATGATCTAGCCGCCGAATGGAGCGGCGACCCACGGGACGATGTTGAATTCCTCACCGCAAAAGGAAGTATTTTCAACAGCACAACAGATATCACCAGTGTCAAATGCAATGGTAGCAGTGTCTCAAGACAGGCCTTCCACTGGGAGCTGACTGGCAGCGACCGTCTGTCTATTTCAATAGACGGTGAAGAGGTCAGCAGCTGGTTTGCCTATTACAATAATCCGGAACATCTTGATTTTGATATCAAGCTAACCGACCTTGGCCAGGCGTTTACGGTCCGAATTCAAAGAAAAAAATAAGCAACGGCATTTCATCATGTCAATGTGGCCTGTAGGCCGGGATTCGACGCGCATATATTGAAAAACATTCTGCATATATTCCCCTCTGAACAGCAGAAAAGCCGCCAAAGATGGCGGCTTTTCTGCTGTTCTGCAATCCAAATGATCAATTGAGAAAATCCTTCAGCTTTTTGGAACGAGACGGATGACGCAGTTTCCGCAGCGCTTTGGCTTCAATCTGACGGATACGCTCACGCGTAACATTAAACTCTTTGCCAACCTCCTCGAGCGTCCGTGTATGACCATCCTCAATGCCAAAGCGCAGCCGCAACACCTTCTCCTCACGTGGCGTCAGCGTCTTCAGCACCTCGACCAACTGTTCCTTCAGCAACATGAACGAAGCCGCCTCCGCTGGTTCCGGCGCGTCATCATCCGGGATAAAATCACCCAGGTGGCTGTCCTCCTCCTCGCCAATCGGCGTTTCCAGCGAGACCGGCTCCTGCGCAATCTTCAATATATCACGTACCCGATCGACCGGCATATCCATTTCTTCCGCAATCTCTTCCGGACTGGGGTCGTGCCCCAGCTCTTGCAGCAACTGGCGAGAAACGCGGATAACCTTATTAATAGTTTCGACCATGTGCACCGGAATGCGGATGGTCCTCGCCTGGTCGGCAATCGCGCGGGTGATTGCCTGACGAATCCACCAGGTTGCATAGGTCGAAAACTTAAATCCTTTACTCGAATCAAATTTTTCAACCGCCTTGATCAGGCCTAAATTGCCCTCCTGAATCAGATCCAAAAACAGCATACCGCGTCCAACATAACGTTTCGCAATCGAGACCACCAAACGGAGATTGGCCTCTGCAAGCCGTTTTTTTGCACGGTCCCCCGTCTTAATTGCCTTTCGGTAATTCTTTTCCGACTCCTCGGTCATCGGGTTTTCGATTCCGGCAGCCCGGTCGGCCTCCAGCTGTTTGATCGCCTCAACCGCCTCGGCCCCCGCAGTCATCTGCTCGGCAAGCTTCAGTTCCTCATCCGGCGACAGCAGATCAACCTTGCCAATCTCCTTCAGATACATGCGCACCGGATCGTCAATCGCAAACCCTTCCGCCAGCGCGGAAGTATCGACCAGTTCTTCCTCCGGTACCTCCTCCACATCAGCTACCTCGAAATCATCATCCTCCTGATTGACGGGCGCGAGTACATCGGCTCCCTCAATCTCAATCCCCATGTTTTCGATGGTCTCATATACTTTATCAATATCTTCACTTTCCAGTTCCAGCGACTGCAATGCGTCTGCAATCTCCTTCAGTGACAGTTTTCCGTTTTTCTTCCCCAGTGCAAGCAGGTCCCGCAGCACCTGCTGCTGCTCCTGTACGCTCTGAGGCTGCTGTTGTTGTGCGCTCATATCACATTCCTCCCAATCGATCTTTTTCTCTATGGATTCGGCTCATCCGAAGCAACGGATCTTCACCGCTACTGTCAGCCGCACCGCTTTTCATCCGGCAGCTTTCTATAGTGTTTATGTAATCCCCCAACGCCTGCTGCCAATGCGCTGTATTGACACGATCCCCGCCGACCACCGCTGTCAAATGCTGCATCTCATTTTCCTCCAGATATCCCTCAAAAGAAGCCACCGCGACCCGATGGCCCTGCCGGTGCAGCGTCAACGCATGCGCAAATATCTTCTGCAGCACCTGCGCAGTAAATTCCTGCGGTGTAATGCGTGAAGAAATCTCATCTATCAAGCTATCATCGGCAAAAATAAGCCGAATAATACCCTCTTCCGC
Organism: uncultured Butyricicoccus sp.; assembly: GCA_947575935.1. Classification (GTDB taxonomy): domain Bacteria; phylum Bacillota; class Clostridia; order Oscillospirales; family Butyricicoccaceae; genus QXXE01. Next base: position 2,490 of record CANPPM010000008.1, read on the forward strand.
TCTTGCAGAACGGACATTTTGATACTGAAGCGTGCGATCACGCGGCTGTGCAGCGCTAATCACCGCACGAATCTCCCGCTTTTCGTCAGTTTTTTGTTTTTTCCGTCGAACAGAAAGCGCACGCCTCACCTCAATTTCCATCGCCTCAATGGTAACCCGAGCCATCTTTGCAGCGCGTCCGGCATATACCTCCCGCTCAACTGCATTGTCAATCCCAGCAAGCGTCCGGGCGGCCTCGTGCAGGAACCGTACCCGCTCTTCATCCTCCTCCAGATCGTATCGGGCGGCAATGCTTTCCAGCCGGTAAGCGTTATCACTCTCTGAGCGCTCAATCAGTTTGCGATAAGCGTCCGCACCTTTCTCCTTGATAAATTCATCCGGATCCTTCGCCCCTGGTATACGCAGCACCTTGACCTGCAGATCGGTCTTTTTCAGCAGATCAATGGCACGCTGGGCTGCCGCCTGCCCCGCGCCGTCCGCATCATACGAAATCACAATTTTCCCGGTATGGCGGGAAATCAAACGTACCTGCTCCTCGGTCAGCGCCGTACCCAGGCTTGCCACCGCCGAATCAAACCCAGCCTGATGCAGCGCAATCACATCCATATACCCCTCGGCAAGGATGAAATAATCACTCTTGGTCTTGCGCGCCAGGTTCAGGGCAAACAAATTGCGGCTCTTATGAAAAATCGCCGTCTCAGGTGAATTCAAATATTTAGGCTTGGAATCATCCATTACGCGGCCGCCAAAAGCGATTACCTGCCCGCGCACATCGATGATCGGAAACATCACACGGTTTCGAAAACGGTCGTAAATACGCCCGCGCTCGCTTTTTGAAGCAAGCCCGGCATCCAAAAGCTCTTCCCTAGCATATCCCATTTCCTGCATTGCTTCCAGCAGCGCAGAAAAACTGTCCGGCGCATAGCCCAGCCCAAACCGATTCATGGTTCTGCGTGAAAGCCCACGGTTCAAAAAGTACTGCGCAACCGCTGCATTTTGGGGCAGCCAAAGCTGCTGATGAAAAAAACGGGCGGCCTCTGTAGAGAGCGAAAGCAGGCGCTTCCTCCGGTGCGCCTCACGCGGATCGGCCTGTGTTTCCGGCGCCTGCATACCGACCTGATCTGCCATGAATCGTACCGCATCGGGAAACGTCAGCCCCTCAGCGTGCATAATAAAGGTCAAAACCCCGCCGCCGATGCCGCAGCCAAAGCAGTGAAACATCTGCCGCTCAGGTTTTACAAAAAACGACCCTGTTTTTTCGTTGTGGAAAGGACATAGGCCGAAATACCGGCCGCCGCTTTTTTTCAGCTGGACATAGCGGCCAACGACATCTAAAATATCACAACGCGCGTTCAGCTCGTCCAGAAATGCGCGGTCAAAGGCCATAAAACACTCCTTTTGATGAGATTCATCTCGCCGACCCCCAATAAACCTTAACGGAGATCTGCGCTGCATTCATCCAACAGATATACAACAAACTGCAGATCACCGCTCACAGCCCCTATGATTCGGTCAGTTTTTTCCAGCTCTTGGGTATAAACAAGCGCCGGTAGGTAGAAATGGAATACCGGTCGGTCATGCAGGCGATATAATCACAGGAGACACGCTCAACCGAATCCCCCTCCTCCCGCAGCCGCTGGTAGTCCTTCGGAAGCTCCTCCGGATGGTCCATGAAATACTGATACAGTGCGCCCAGCATGGATTGGGCACGCGCTTCCTCCCCCTTCGCATTGACAGAGAGATATACGGTTTCAAACATAAAAGAACGAAGCTCCATCATCGCCTCAAGGGTGGCGCTGTCCATCCCGATCTCGTGATGACGTTCCCCATAATCAATCATGGCAATCACAAGGTCATTTCGGATAATGCCGCCGCGGATGGCGTCGTCGATATCATGGTTGATATAGGCAATACGGTCTGCATAATGGATAATACGGCCCTCTGGGGTATCGGCACGCTTTTTTCCCGTATGACAAAGAATACCGTCACGTACCTCATGCGTCAAATTAAGCCCCTCCAGCCGGTCAACCACACGTAAGCTCTGCTCATTGTGGCGAAACCCAAAGGGAGAGACCTTGTTCAGCGCACGCTCACCTGCATGCCCAAACGGCGTATGACCAAGGTCATGGCCAAGCGCAATCGCCTCGGTCAAGTCCTCATTCAAATCCAGGGCGCGGGCAATGGTCCGTCCAATCTGAGCCACTTCCAGCGTATGTGTCAGCCGTGCACGATAATGATCCCCTTCCGGAGAAACAAACACCTGTGTTTTATGCGCAAGCCTGCGAAAAGATTTCGAATGTAAAATCCGGTCACGGTCACGCTGAAATTCCGTACGGTTGTCACACGGCGGCAGCGGCTGGACACGGCCTCGCGAGGCCGATGACAAAGTCGCCCAGCCAGCCAGGAGCTTCCGCTCACGATCCTCTAATTTTTCCCGGATGGTCATGGAGCCCCCTCCTTTTTCAGACGGTCTCATACAAATCACGGCAAATGATGCCCTTGGTTAGGATGCAGGCAACGACCGTCTTCGTCCGATTGATCCACATCCATTGCATCAAATGTCTCCTATATTTTTAATACGCAAAATCTTCTGGAAAACCTTCTTTTTCGCAGTTTTTTTGTCTAATCTATATTTTGTAAAAAATACACAAAAGGATCTGTATTTTTTTCGCAGCTCGCCGGCATTCCTGTCAGCATCCGGACTGCAGACAGGACGTCTGGCACAGAAAACCGCTTCGCAAGGCAAAGGCAGCACAACGCCCAATTATGGAATCTCGGTTTCCACAATCCGCGCGTAACGCCGAAGGGCAAATGTGCCGTCATGGGCCTCACCCGCTATAGGGATCGACATATGTTCCCCGGTCCGAATCCGGCAGACTCCCGCGCGCCGCAGCAACGCACACAGCGGCTGCCAATCGGCCGGCCCGCAAAGCAGCCCTGCCGTCTGCAAATAGCTCTTATAAGGCCGCAGCGCCCCGGCCAATCTTCCGCGTGGCAGACGCTTAACCCCGCAATTTCCATAGGTCAGCGACAGCTCAAACGTACAATCCGCCCCCGCTGTAACTGACGTGCGGCTGCCGGAGAACAGCCGTTTTCCGGCAGCCGCTTCCAATCGCTCTGTATACTGCAGCAAGGTAATCTGCGCTTGCACCCCGAGATCGGGCAACGGATAGCGCTGCGCCTCCCGATCTAAGATCGGCAAAAACCGTTCGCAAAATTGATATAGTTCCTCCATACGATCTGTATCCAAAAAAACGCCCTGGCAGGAGGAACACAGAAGTTGGCGCGTAGACAGGATCTGGCGGGAAAGCCCGGCTAACGCCTCATCAGACGCCTCAAGCGTCGCATACGCAAAGGAGAGCTTATGCCCCCATTCGATCACACATGCATTCAGCGGGGCCAGCTGCCGCACCGCCGCAACCGCCTCATCGCCGCCCCAAACGACAATGCCGTCTGCGAAGGCGGCCAGCCGCTGCATGGTCTCCATATCGCTGGACGGAGTATCAAACACATAAAGATATGGGATAAGCCGCGGCTCGATCTCAGCCAACGCCGCTAACAGCAGTACCGATAGGCCCGCATCAGCCTGCGGTAATTTTAACAGATTGATGTTTCCAGCCAACAAACCCTCAATCACACTATATGCAGGCAGCGCATCCACATTTCCAGCGGCAATGTGCAGCAGCACCCCCAGCGGCGCCATCCTTCGTTCAATTGCAAACGGCGCGCCAGGCGGCCGCTCCCGCACCGGAAAACTCTCCGCACCAAATTCGGTCCTATACTTATATTCCAGATTTTCCCGGCAAAAAAATGCCGCTGCCTGATCAATCTGCGGCCGGGTCGCCAACCCGCTTGCGATCACCAGCCGAACGGCATCCTCATAGTCCCCCGCCGCGATCCGCTTTGCAAGCGTGTCACAGGCCGCAATCACACAAGCCGGATCCAGCGGCCCGTCAGCATAGGTCCCGGCAATCCATTCTGGCAGCTTCGCAAGCACCGCGCCGCTCTGCTCCGGCGGCAGAATCTCCCCTCTGGATAAAATCATTTCGCACCTCTCAAAAGCTCAGCCGCACCAGCGGCACAGGTTGTAATCCCGCGCAGACCGACACGGCCAATGATCTCCAGCCACGGTGACGGGCAGCCACAGCCGCACGAAGACGCCGGATGCAATATCCCAAGATCATCGGTCATCACACTGGTCAATGGAACGCCGCGCACCAGCGGCGTAAGCAAGTTCACCAAGCCGGTCTCGCCCATCGGAAGCGGCTGAAGCGTCTTTACATCCCGGATCATCACCCTAGCATAAATCGGAATATGAAAATGGTGCCGCCTGCAGTCAGCATACAAAACCGGATGCTCAACCGCCCCAAAGAACTCATGGCAGCGGCTCTCCGGAATCCCTAAAACCTCCTCTGCAAGTGCGTAAAGTTCTTCTTTTTCGATTTTCTCCGCATAAAACTGCTTCCATCCGCCGCCCATGCAAACCCTTGATTCCGGATGCAGCTTGAGCCTGACGCCTTCTTTCTGCAGCTCCCGGAGAAAAAAATACGTATATGCCGGAAACCCCATCGTTCGCACAGGAAACGGCTGACGGCTGTACCGCAGCAGCGCCTTTTTTAAGCCGTCCAAATCCAGGATATATCCACCCCCCTGATACCGAAGCGCATAGGCGCGGCGAATCCCAGGCGCAAAAAAGGTAAACCCAAACGCTGTTTTGGAAATAGCCGTCTGATTCGATCGATGGGGCTGATAGCCAAGGACAAGATAATTGACCGGCGTCAGAGAAAGCAATCCGTGCCGCCTTACAATACGAAGCACCATCCGCAGCGCATGCGCGCAGTCCTGCCATTCCCACCCCACCCGGCTCATTGCGCCTGAGGTGCCGGATGATGTCGAACGGAGTACCATCCGCCGCTCTGGAATGGAGAACAGCGTATGCCGTTTAAAATAAAGCGTCGGCAGAACGGGCAGCTGCCGCAGATCGTCTATCCCCTGCAGCTGCTCCGGCGATACTCCCTCCCGCGTCAAGATCTTACGATACTCCAAACAATGCTGATAATGAAAAAAAACGTTTTCACGAATGGCGTCCACGAACAGCGCGTCGGTCCCTGAAAGATCGTAAGGATCCCGCCAGCCAAATAATTTTGCACGATAATTCACATGCACGCCCCCTTTTTTTCATTATACTTGAAAATCCGTCCAGAAGCAAGCTGGCTTTCAAGCATCTGCCCAAAAACGGGCAAAATCTCCGCTTTAAACGCTGTTTGAAAGATAGCGATCGTTTCAAAGCCCGCCGTTTCGGTTTGCGGAAATTCTTAAATAGACCGTAAAAATAAAATTTTTCTAAAAAAAGCTTGACATGGAGTATACTCTAAATGTTACCATAGAATAAGAGAAGGTTGCGCGCTTCTGCTGCGCAAAACAACTGATTCCTGATAAGGAGGACGTATGGCAAACGTATTTTTTACAAAAGACATTTCCCCCGAAGGACTTGTTCGCGTATTTGACGCGCTTCAAGTAACCATGAAAGGCAAGGTCGCAGTCAAAATCTCGACCGGTGAACCTGGCGGACACAACTTTTTACAGCCCAGCCTGATCGAAAAACTGGTCAAAAAGCTGAACGGTACCATTGTTGAATGCAACACCGCCTACGAGGGACGCCGCAACACCACCGAGGCACACTGGCAGACCTTCCGTGACCACGGCTTCACCGCCATTGCCCCCTGTGACCTACTCGACGAAGATGGCGAAATGGCGCTGCCCGTCCGGGACGGTTTCCACCTGAAAGAGAATTTTGTCGGCGCCCATCTCGACAATTACGATTCTGTATTAATCCTTTCGCACTTCAAGGGGCATATCATGGGCGGTTTTGGCGGCGCACTCAAAAACCTGTCTATTGGCATCGCCTCAGGGCGCGGCAAAGGGCTCATCCACACCTCTGGCAACCCGTTCAATGGGATTGACGATATCATGAGCGGTGATCATGACAGCTTTCTAGAGTCCATGGCTGATGCCGACCGCTCGGTAATCGACCATGTTGGGGCAGAAAACCTGGTCTATATCAACGTTGCCAACCGCCTATCGGTCGACTGTGACTGCGATCCCCATCCGCATGACCCTGAAATGGCAGATATCGGCATTTTTGCTTCGCTCGATCCGGTCGCCGTTGATCAGGCCAGCGTTGATGCAGTCTATCACTCCTCCGACCCTGGCAAGACCGCGCTCATTCAGCGCATCGAAAGCCGCAACGGGATTCACACCGTAGAAGCCGCCGCCAAGCTTGGACTTGGCACGCGTGAGTACGAGCTGATCACCATCGACTGACGACCCATGATATCGCCGTTCCCGCACAGTTTCGCATGTTTCCCGCCGGGCCTGCAGAAATTCTGCAGGCCCGTTTCCTTTTCACCAGCTTTGCAGCTACATTCCCATCTTTGACAGAGGTTAGGATGTTTGCTGCGTATAATCGTTGATCTTCCCCAAAAGCGTCTGCTCCGTATCGTCTATATAGGTGTAATGCTCCGGTACGGTCCCTACCAACACGGTATCTGTAACCGGATACCGGCTTACAACCGTCACATCACGGCTCCCCAGCAGCGGGAGCAGCACCCGCACCTCCGCAGTCACCTCAAGCAGGATATTATGCCGTGTTTGGTTGATACCCGCCGAAGTAAAAGCGCTAATAAACTCCGCCTTTGCGAATCCAAGGCCCGCCATTCCAACGCGAATCCGAGGACCCTGCCCGGCAAAGAAAGCAGGGGCAAATATCGAGCCCAGCGGAATCTCGATCCTGCGGCTTTCCAACGTATTGACAGTATCATAAACCTCATTGACCATAACCGCTTTCATGCTGTTCATCGTAATAACATCGGTGCGAAGGGCGGTCACATGGCTGCCCTCATCCCGCTCCAACGTGACCAACCCTTGGTACGCGGTGCGATTCTCATAAATTTTATCCAGCATCGCAGTATTGATTGCGTTTGTAGCAGTGTACTGTGCCTGATTGACTGCGTATTCCGCAACAATCGGAGATACCAGCCCCAGCGTCACCGCCACTGCAAGAACCGCCGGCAGCAAAAACCCCAGAAAGATCCGCCGCCGCCATTTCCCTTTCTTCCTGCGGCGCATGGCGCTCCCCCCTTCCCCTGTAGTTTACGAGAGAACAGCAAAAAAAAGAAGGACAAATCACCGGCTTCCCCGCCTCAAACTTATGCGAAAATAGTCCATATAACGAAAGGCGCCGCCTTTGCCGCCATACCTTGTCAATCCTCCTTACAATCCCCCGTATTCCCCGTCAAACAGGCTTTTTCTGACACCAAAAACTCGTCCCTTCGCACGTCTCCGCAGTGTTCAAACAACGCCGTTCCTCTGTCCGCCTTATGAAAAAATTCATAAATTTCTGCCGAAATACAGATGCCATTTACAACAGGCTGTGGTAAAATAGACGTATATGCAAAAAAAAGGAGAGCGGAAGCATGACTTTATATAGATGTTTAAAACGCGCCTGTGGGCGCGTTTGGGGAGCGGACGAGAGGCCGGACAGCTGCCCGGCCTGCGGAGGACGCAAGCTCCGCGAAGTGGGTCTGGACGATCTTCCAGTCGAAGAAATCGTTGAACTGGTTGACCAATGCGACGAAAGCACAGAAGAGGGCCTTGCCGTTCAGGCTGAACTATTCCGCCTTGCAGCATCGACCGGCGACCTTTGGGGCATTACCAACCTCGGCTGGTGCTGTGAAGCCGGTGCAGGCGTGGAAAAAGACGAAAAGCAAGCGGCTTGGCTGTACACGCAGGCAGCTGAATCAGGTTATCCGCCTGCACAGTGTAACCTTGCTGTGTGTTATGAAAAGGGGATCGGCGTCGCAGTCGATATGGAGACAGCCGTGCACCTGTTCCATGCCGCCGCAGAGCGTGGATATCCCCGTGCACAATTCTGCTTGGGACGCTATTTTGAGAACGGTATTGTGGTGGAACACGACCCTGAAAAAGCCGTAGAATGGTATCAGGCGGCCGCATGGCAAAACTATCCCCCCGCAATGACTAGCCTGGGCTGGTGCTGCGAATTTGGCGAGGGCATCGAAAAGAGCGCCGAAACGGCAGTACTCTGGTACACTCGTGCCGCCGAAGCAGGCGACCCAAATGGGCAATGCAACCTTGCCTGGTGCAAAGAAGCTGGCATTGGCTGTGAGCAGTCCTTTGAAGAAGCCCGGCAGTGGTATGAAAAAGCTGCTGCGCGCGGACATCTGCGGGCCGTATGCAACCTAGCAGAGTGCTATGTCCACGGGCGTGGCACAGAGGAATCCCCAGAACAGGCCTTTGCCCTCTACCAGCAAGCCGCAGCACGCGGGCATGCGCACGCCCAGTTCCGTCTAGCGATCTTCTGCCGCCTGGGCTACGGCTGCGCACCAGATCTGGCCGAGGCGATCCGTCTGCTCCAGCTATCGGCTGGACAGGGACACGCAGGGGCGCAGTGCGAACTTGGAATTGCCTATGAGCGGGGGCGCGGCGTCGAGCGCAACCCCGAAGAAGCAGTCAAATGGTATCAGCTTTCCTCAAAGCAGGGCGATATTTGCGCAACCTATAATCTTGGCTGGTGCTATGAATCAGGCTACGGCGTCAAACGCGATCCCAAACGGGCGGTTTACTTCTACCGTATAACTGCCGAACGCGGCGATATCGACGGGCAGACCAGCCTGGGTTGGTGCTATCGCTACGGCGTCGGCGTACCCAAAAACGCCAAAGAAGCGGCAAAATGGCTAACCCTTGCCGCCGAAAAAGGTCAGCCCCGTGCATTAACCAACCTTGCCCAGTTACACCTTCACGGAGAAGGTGTAAAAAAGAACCCTGCCCATGCAGCAGAGCTATTCCTGCAGGCTGCAGAAGCAGGATATGCCCCCGCACAAACCGAATACGCCATCTGCTGCGAACGCGGACGCGGACGGGATGTGAATCCAGAGGAGGCTTTTGCCTGGTATCAGAAGGCTGCCGCCCAACAGGATGTCTGCGCCATGTACAATCTTGGCTGGTGTTATGAAAATGGATACGGTACCGAGCAGAATCCGGAACAGGCCGCACACTACTATCATATGACCGCCGAAACGGGCGATGCCGACGGACAGACCAGCTACGCCTGGTGCTGCCGAAACGGCTTTGGGGTTGAACAGGATCTACAGGCAGCGGCAGAGTGGTATCTCCGTGCCGCCGGCCAGCAGCACCCGCGGGCACTGCACAATCTTGCACTGCTGTATCTGACAGGCGCCGGCGTCGAGCCGGACGAGGCCCATGCCGCGCAGCTGATGGAACAATCTGCCGAAGGGGGGTATCCCGCCGCCCTCAATCAAATCGCACGTTATTATGAAAAAGGGATTGGCGTCGAGCCGGACGAGGCAAAGGCCTTATCTTGGGCAAAAAAGGGCGCACAAGCTGGAAATGGCGACGCGCAATGCCGCCTTGGCTGGTACTACGATACCGGTTTCGGCGTAGAGCAAAGTGACGAACAGGCGTTTTTCTGGTATAAAAAAGCGGCAGACGCTAACTCCTCCCAGGGGGCCTACAACCTCGCCTGGTGTTATGCACACGGGCAGGGCACTGCCAAAAACGAACGGAAAGCCGCCCAAGCCTTCCGAAAAGCCGCCGAGCTTGGACACGCCAACGCGCAATACAGCCTTGGCTGGCGCTATGAAAACGGCTGCGGCGTCAAAAAAGATTATACGCTCGCCGTCCACTGGTACCGCAAAGCCGCCGAACAAGAGCACGCCTCAGCCTGCAACAACCTGGGGATTTTGTATGAACTGGGACAGGGGGTTCCGGTCGATCTCGAGGAAGCTGTCCGGCTGTTCCGCCTCGCCATCCAGTACGACCCGGAAAACGGCCATGCCCTGCACAGCCTGGGCGACTGCTATGAACGCGGCTGGGGTGTAGAACAAAATCTTGAACAAGCCGCAGAGCTTTATCGGAAGGCAGCTGGGCTGCAAAATGCCTGTGCGCTTGCAGCACTCGGACGGCTGTACCTGACCGGCAGCGGCGTACCGCAGGATCTGCGCGAAGCTTTCCGGCTGCTGCAGGAAAGCGCGTCAATGGGCGATTCCGATGGCGGTTATTTTCTCGCAAAATGCTACGCGGAGGGCCTGGGCACGGACCGCGACCTGGAAGCTGCCCGCCAGGCCTGTGAAAAGGCGCTTTCCGACAAAGATTATTACTATATGAAACCAACCGACGTCCGAAAGCTGCTCAAACAGCTGACGCACAATGAATGCCAGGAGTAAACGTGCAATACGCTTAAATGGTTTTATTTTAAACCATTTATCCTGTGCTCCTGCAGCCCCAAGCTCTGCTTAGCATCAAATCCTCCCCCAACCTCCAGGGTGCAAATAGCGTCTCAACAGATATTCCCCCTCCAAAAAACAGATTTTACTCTCTCAAAAGGCAGGAAACTCGATTGACATCCAAAGAAGCACTTAAAAAATACTTTGGCTATACGCAATTCCGCCCCCATCAGGGCGAACTGATCGGCCAAATCCTTGCCGGGCGAGACGTGCTCGGCGTAATGCCAACAGGCGCGGGGAAATCCCTGTGCTATCAGATCCCCGCGCTGTGTCTGCCCGGATGGACGCTGGTGGTCTCGCCGCTGATTTCGCTGATGCAGGATCAGGTGGCAGCGCTCGAGCAAGCCGGAGTACCGGCAGCCTGCCTCCACAGCGCACAGAACGAGGCTGAGCAGCGCCGTATCTATGCACACGCCTATCGCGGAGAATTCCGATTACTCTATGCCGCACCCGAACGGCTGGAAACACCGGGCTTCCGCAACCTATGTTTGGAACATCCGCCCGCCCTTGTAGCCGTTGATGAAGCGCACTGCATCTCTCAGTGGGGACAAGACTTCCGTCCAAGCTACCTGCGTCTGCCTGCACTGCTGGAAACGCTGCCAGTGCGCCCACGCGTCGCCGCCTTCACCGCAACCGCAACCACCATTGTCCGCCAGGATATTGAGCGGCTACTGTGTCTGCGCGACCCATTTACGCTGGTCTCGAGCTTCGACCGCCCTAATCTCTATTTTGGGGTCCGCTCAACCACCGGCCCGCGTGATAAAAAACAGATTTTGCTCCATTATCTGGAAAAGCAGCATGGAAAAAGCGGCATTATCTACTGTTCCACTCGAAAAACAGTTGATGAAATATGCACGATGCTTCACGAATCAGGCTTTGCCGCCGGGCGCTACCATGCCGGCATGGAAGGCAGCGAACGCCAGCAGATGCAAGAGGCTTTCCTCTATGACCGGATCACAATCATGGTGGCTACGAATGCCTTTGGCATGGGCATTGATAAATCCAATATTGCCTTTGTCCTGCATTTCAATATGCCACAAGATCTGGAAAGCTACTATCAGGAGGCCGGCCGCGCCGGGCGTGACGGCGCCCCTGCAGAATGCCTGTTGCTCTACAGCAGCCAGGATGTACGCACTGCAGAATTTTTAATCTCACACAGCCGCGAAGCCGGAGATGAACTGGACGAGGACGCGCAAACCCACGTAATAGAGCAGGCGCGCAAACGGCTGCAGCAAATGACCTTTTACAGCACGACAAGCGATTGCCTCCGCCGTTTTTTTCTTCGCTATTTTGGCGAAGACGCGCCACTGCGCTGTGAAAATTGCTCCAATTGTCTTTCTGGGCAAACCCTTCAGGATATAACCGTACAAGCACAGAAAATTGTATCCTGCGTATTCCGCCTGCAGCAGCGTGGTCGGACAGTTGGCAAAAGCATGATCAGCGAAATCCTTCGCGGTTCTAAAAGCGAACGCCTGCTGCAGTCAGGCTTTGACAGCCTGTCTACCTACGGCATCATGAAGGACGTCCCACGCCGTACTTTAATCTATTTGATCGAACTGCTCGTACAACAAGGCTACCTGACCGACTCTGGCGGTGAATATCCAGTCATTCGGCTGAATCCCAAATCCAATGAGGTGATTCGGAAACATTTGCCGGTAATTGTCCGTCTGCGGGCAGATATCGTGAATACCCGCGAAACGCCAGAACAGTCCGCCGCCTCAAACAGCGAAACCGACAGCGGCCTCTATGAGCGCCTCTCCAAGCTGCGCGCCCACCTAGCTGCCCGTGCCGGCGTACCGGCCTACATAATCTTTACCAATGCCACTTTACGAGAAATTGCAGCACGTGCGCCCCATACCATTCCTACCTTTCTAGAAGTCCCCGGCGTCGGCGAAAACAAACTGAAACGCTATGGCAGGGACTTCCTGCAATGTATTGCCGATTATGAGAAAGAAAGGCAGCTGACTGATACCGGGCAATCATAAATTTCTATTGGCTGAGAAATCCCCGCAGACGGTGCATAAAACACCGTCTGCGGGGATTTCTGCAATTTCCTCTCTTCTGCGGACTTTGGTAAATCCTTACACATCAGAAGCCTACAATCTCTGTCGTAAAGGCCAACGTCTCGCTGCTCCGCGGCGCAACACAGCGGACACCGGGTTTTTTCTCCAGTTCCTTTCCAAGATAGCTGCAGTCAGGCAGACTGCTCCACGGCTCAATGCAGACATAGGGTACATCGAAAGGCTTATACATACTCCACACGCCGACGTAATCAAAATCCTCAAACGAAACCACAATCTGTCTGCGATGCCTGCGGCTGCAAATACGCACCTGACGAACCGGCAGCTCCTCCAACATCAGGGCATCGTTCCGAAATGTCTCACGGTCAATCCAAAGCCGCCCCTCATCTAGCGATATGGTATCATGCTCCCCAGTAATGAGTATATTTTCGTCCAGCTGGAGCGGATGCAGCTCATTACATCCCTCAAAAAGAATATAACTATCCCGGATCGTTTCTCCATCCGTCAAACAGATATTATAAGCGTCATGCCCACCCACTTCGTAATAAAGCGGAATATCATTCGGATTCCGGACAATATGTTCCTTTTTCAAACGCCTATCCTCCAACGTATAGCGAATGGTAAGCGAAAAATCATAAGGATACATTTTTTTGGTATCCTCGTTTTGAACCAGCGTCAACTCGACACAGGAGGCGTTCACCTGAAGGCCCGAAAAGGTCAGATCACGCCCAAAGCCATGCTGGGTGATACTGTACGTCTTCCCACCCAATGTATATTCCTTATCCTTCAGTCGTCCAATGATCGGGAAAAGAAGCGGCGCATGCCTCCCCCAGATGGCCGGGTCGGCCTGCCAAATATACTCCATACCGTCTGATTTTTCAATTAATGAGCACAACTCTGCTCCCCTCTCATCGACAGCGGCCTTCATCCTTTCATTCTCCAAATACAACATAACCCACATTCTCCTTTTTGTAAAAACTTCTGCTTTCAGCATACTCTTTTTTGGAGAAATTGTCAATCATGCTCGAAAAAAAGATTTTTTCGCATTTCAGCGCTTTTCAATGTTTTTTCACTGTGATATACTATCCATGAAAAAAATATTTTCGTTGGAGGCCTGACCAAATGACAGAAAAAATCAAAATCGGCATTGTCGGCTATGGCAATGTAGCGCGTGGCGTGGAACGTGCCATTGCGCAAAATCCGGATCTGGAGCTTTGCGCAGTGGTTACCCGGCGCGATCCATCCAGTGTCAAAGTGTGTACCGAAGGCGTGCAGGTGGTTTCTGCTGCCGATGCGGCATCACTTACCGGCAAAATCGACGTCATGATCCTATGCGGTGGTTCAGCCACCGATTTACCCGATATGGGGCCACAGTATGCCGCCCTGTTCAACACCATTGATTCCTTTGATACGCATGCATGTATCCCTTCGTATTTTGAAGCAGTCAACCAAGCCGCCACAGCAAATGGGCACACCAGCATTATTTCGGTCGGCTGGGATCCAGGTACCTTTTCACTGAACCGACTGTATGCTGAATCGATCCTTCCAGACGGCGCACACTACACGTTTTGGGGCCGTGGCGTCAGCCAGGGTCATTCAGACGCCATTCGCCGCATCCCCGGCGTGAAAAATGCAATTCAATACACCATCCCAGTTGAAGCCGCCGTAGAGGCAGCTAAAAGCGGCAGCCAGCCTGTTCTCACAACCCGTGAAAAGCACACGCGTGAATGCTTTGTAGCCGCCAAAGAAGATGCAGATCTTGCGGCAATTGAACGCACGATCAAAGAAATGCCCAACTATTTCAGTGACTACGATACAACCGTGCACTTTGTCAGTGAAGATGAACTGAAAGCGAATCACAGCAAAATGCCCCACGGCGGCTTCGTCATCCGCAGCGGCAAAACTGGAGACGGCAATCACCATGTCATCCAATATTCACTCGATCTGGACTCCAATCCCGAATTTACTGCATCCGTACTGGTATGCTATGCACGAGCGGCCTGGCGGCTGAACCAAAAGGGAGAAACCGGCGCAAAAACAGTATTTGATATTCCCCCTGCATTGCTTTCCTCGAAGAGTGGGGAGCAGCTACGCAAGGAACTGCTTTAAGCAATTTCCACATCAGATATTCAATTCTCCAAACAACTGATTCTCTCAAAAAGCAAATGTGCCCTTCCAAGGAACGGGCACATTTGCTTTTTGTAATATATCTCTAACCCTAGAATCTGTTGGAAAGCTGTCAAAACGCCGTATTAAGGTATCTTTTCATGCGGAAGCATTGTTGTTTTCCCTTATTGTAAAAAGCTGGCGCAGCATCTGCCACGCCAGCTCCTATTTTGTTACATAAAAAACTTTTCTCAGCAGCTGCTAAGACACTGCCAAAATCAGGGAACCGCAATTCGGTTAGTAACTGCAGGGCCATCAGGGCTCCTCTATCGATCCCTCTTCCAGCGCCTCTGCTTCCTCCTCAGCCTGCTGCCGCGCCTCTGGGCAAGTCAACTGCTTCCATGTTTCATCTACAACGTCCATACAACTAAAATACAGACTTGTCAGCAAATTGGTGGGGATGCGAAGCTGCTCCGCACGGCGGTTGATCTCATCCCAGTCCGCGCGTTCATAGCCAATGACCAGCGCAAACAGCGCGCCCGCAGATCCCTCCTGCCGAAGCAGCGCCGAAGTGATTTCATCTGTCAATGGAATCTCAGCAAGAATCTCCTCCAAGGGCGCATCAATCAGATAATTCAGCGTAGACAACATCCCCATCAGATAAGCGTCACCCTTCGAGATCGAAATGCCCTTGGCAAAACTAACCAACTCACTGCAAAAGCTCGCCCGCATAAAGGAAAGCTTCAGAAACTCCTCAGAGCCGGCATCAATCTGATTTTCCGCATTACTCGCACTGAGCAGATAAACCCACTGCTTCATCTGGCCAATGCCCAGCGTCATGATTGCTTGGCGAATAGTCGTAACGCGGTTACGCATCGCAAAATAAACCGAATTTGCAATACGCAGCAATCCATAGGTCAGCGTCGCATCTACCGAAATAATCTGCTCAATCTCTTCTACATCCGGCAGCTCACGCGTTACCGCTACCATCAAACGGAAGAAATTACTCTGCAGGTAGCCGCTTGTATGCGCACGGGTCGCCATCTGATCGGCCACATACGCACCCTCAAGCGCGTCAACCCCCAAGCTGATCGCCTTCTGATAATGCTCCTCGTCATCAATCTCGGTCGCAATGACTTCCTTCCCCATACTGTGTGCAATTTCAATGACATTGTGCAGCGTCATGTCGCTGGCAGAAGCAAAGTTCAGCTTGATATAATTGATCTCTCCGATCAGTGACAAATACCGCGGTGCAAACTGAAACTCATTCACCGCAATACGATAGCCTTCCTTCTTATACTGCTGCACTAAGTGCATCGCCAGCGGGTGAATAATCACACTGTCATCAATCTGAATGACCAGGCTCTCTTTCTCAAACAAACGCGGCGCCTTCTTCATCAGAAGTGTCGTCGTGAAGGTCATGAAATTCAGCGAACCCTTCAAAGACTTTTCCACATTCTGCGTCAAAAAATTATATACGGTATCGGCAACCGCAAAGTCGTTTGCGTTCTGACCGGCATCGTCCGAGCCGTAGGCAGTATTCTCCCCATGATAGAGGATCTCGTAGCCGATGATCTTTTTCTCCGGATCCTTGATCGGCCTCCGGACGATATATTTGCTTTCCATATGCCCTCCTTATTGCTGGACCACTCTTTACTTTGCGAGAAGGTGATCCATGATAGAAACCAGATGTCCAATCTCAGGCTTGGTCAGCTGCTCATCCGCGCCAAGTTCCTTGCCCTTAATCCGCATTTCGTCCGTAATCAGCGACGAGAAAATAATCAATGGAATCTTCTTCAGCAACGGATCTTCCTTCACCAGCTTGGTCAGATGGTGTCCGTCCATCTGCGGCATCTCAATATCTGTAATAATCAGCGAGCACTCTTGATCTACTCGATCACGCTCCTTAATCTCTACCAATCTATCCCACAGCTCACGGCCGTTCCCAAACATGGAAAGATTTGAATAGCCCGCTTTGGACAGTGCGTCACGGATCATACGGGACAGCAGAATAGAATCCTCCGCAATCAGAACTGGCCGCTGATCACGCTCACGTGGGCCAAGCTGCTCAATTTCCGACATCTGGATTGAAGTTTCCGGCGCAATCTCAGCCACGATCTTCTCAAAATCCAAGATCGTCACCAGATCTTCCCCACACTGGGCGATACCAGTTGCGACGCCATCCTCACCGCCGCTGATCGTCTTATCCGGTTTCTGAATATCCATCCAAGAAATGCGGCGGATCCCCACCACAGTTTGAACACGGAATGCAATATTCATTTTATTAAAATTCGTAATGATAAAAAGATCCTTTTCAGACGATGCAAAGTTCTCAATCCCCAGATATCGCGGCAGATTGATGACCGTAATCACCACATCACGCGGTTTAAAAATACCTTCCACCGCTGGATGGGTATGAGGCATGAACTTGACCGGGGCCGAGATCATGATCTCCTTCACCTTTGCCACATTGATACCATACAGCACGCTATTGATCGTGAATTCCATGATTTCGATCTCATTCGTGCCGGATTCCAACAGGATCCCGTTTTTATCTGCGGCCATTCTGCAGACACTCCCCTCTTTATCTTATATTGTTTTAATCGGCTTGCCATAGGACTGGACAGTTGCCATCCCGGTCCCGGAGTCAAAGGATAAGGTACGCGCTGTCGAGCCGCCCACATCCTCCACCAACAGACGAATGCCCTCCCGCTTAAGGACCATCCGCACGCTCTCAATATTCCTCTGGCCTATATTGCCGAGGCTGCCCTTGCCAGATACCTCAAACATCTTCGCACCCCCCGCACACTTCGCCGTAATGCGTGCACGCGACGCGCCTTTTGCTTCCATTGCCTTCAGCGTCTCTTTGATACCGGTATCAGCATACTTCAAAGGGTTTTTGCGCCCTGCTTCCATGTTCAGCGGCAACATAATGTGCACCAGCGCCGCAAGCTTCAGCTTAGGGTCGTACAGACAAATCCCAATGCACGACCCCAATGCATATGTAATCAGTTTCTCCCCATTCCGGGCAAGCTTCATATCCGCAATGCCAACCACTGCGGGCTTCACCCCATTAGCCATCTACAACTCCCAGCTTTCTCAACAGATAATTCAGAGAACGGACGTCCGGTGACAGCAGCAGACGGCATGGCACCTCATTTCCGTCGGCAATAAAGTTTGCACCGATGGTCATCAAATAATCGGTCTGCCCACCGTATTCGGCCATAGGTACGGCCAGAATCGCCCCCTGCATATCCACCGTCAAACTCGGCACTGTCAGTTCAACTTTAACATCTGCCAGCCCTGACAACGCATTGA
>CANPPM010000009.1 GCA_947575935.1 uncultured Butyricicoccus sp.
ATACATCCAGTATTCCTGCAAAAAAATTGTGTTTGTCTGGCGAAAAAATTCCTCGCCATTGTGCATATTTCCATTTTTCAAACGGCGCCTAAGCGTTCAGGCCGCTTTTTTGGTAAAGATCATAAAAGTGATGGGTCGGGCCGCATCCCTGCCCCAGGGGGAGGGCGTGCCGGATGGCGGTTGTCACGTACTGCTTGGCGCGTTCGACCGCGGTGGGGATATCCATGCCGCGCGCCAGGTTAGCGGCAATGGCTGACGACAGCGTGCAGCCGGTGCCATGGGTGTTTTGGGTATCGATCCGCTCCGAACGGAAGGAATAAAAGCGCGTGCCATCATAGAGCGTATCTTCCGCATCGCCCGTTGCATGTCCGCCTTTGACAAGGACCGCGCGGCAGCCCATCTGTTGAATGGCAGCGGCGGCCTGCCGCGCATCCCCGGCCGACGTGATCCGCATACCGGCGATCCGTTCCGCTTCCGGGATGTTGGGGGTCAGGACGTCGGCCAGCGGCAAAACCTGCTGGAGGAGCGTATCAGCCGCTGCGGGATCCATTAGCGGACAACCGTTTTTGGCGTACATCACGGGGTCAATGACCACGTTGGCCGGACGCCGGCGGCGCAGCCCGTCTGCCACCGCCTGCATGCATATGGACGAGGACAGCATGCCGATTTTAACAGCATGTGGCGGGATATCCTCGAATACGGCGTCCATCTGGGCCAGGATCATTTCGGGTGTGATGTCTTGGATCTGCAGGACGCGCGCCGTATTTTCTGCAACAACCGATACGATGACGCTCATGCCAAATACGCCGTGCGCCGAAAAGGTTTTCAGATCTGCCTGGATCCCGGCCCCGCCCGAGCAGTCCGAACCCGCGATGGTGAGTGCTGTTTTCATTGTTCGTGTGCCTCCATGGTATAGATCACCAGCAGCGTGCCGTTGCGTACCGAAATCTCTGCGGCACAGCCGGTGAATTCGTTGCTGACCCCAACTGGATAGTCGTTGGTCATGGTGTAATCGGTTAGCGTGTATTTCAGTCCGCGCTCACAGACGCCGGCGCTTTCTGTGGTCATGGAAAAGACCGACAGATATCCCGCAGATCCGGGGGCGAAGCGGATGCTGCTGTTGTGGATTGCGGTAAACACTTCGTTTTGCCCAATCAGCCAGCCGCGCTGTCCGGATTGGGCCAGCATGACCAAATTCTGCAGGTTTGCGATGGTGTGCTCGGTGCGGCCGCCGGCGCCGCAGTAAAGTGCGAAGTGGGTGTATCCGCGTGATTGTCCTTGACGGATGGCCGACAGCGTGTCGGTTTCGTCCTTGATGGGGTTCAGCCGGATGAGATGCGGATGATGGGGGACTTCGCCGATCGAGTCAAAATCCCCGATGACCAGATCGGGCGTCAGCCCATGCGCCTGCAGATAGGCATAGCCGCCGTCCGCTGCAATCAGCAGGTCGCCGGGGATTGGCTGCGGCGGAAGGGAGGAGGGCTCTCCGGCGCCGGCGATATGGCAGAACTTAGGACGCATAGGCCATGTCCCAGAACGCAAGTTCATACGCGCTTGAGGTGCGGAAGATATCGGCAAGCCGCTCCTGCCGGGCCGTGGGAAGATCGCGGCAGAGCGATTCTGCATAGTTCCCCAGCTGTTCGCAGGCCTCGCGGTAACCGTCCCCGGTATATTCCCGGATCACGTACCAGCAGGGCAGAGACCGGACGTCTGGGTATTGCTTCAGCAGCCGGTCAAACAGATAAAAGTAGCTAAGCGTACACGGCAGCGTCGCCATCATGATTTCGGGCAGCCCTCCGGCGGCCGCCTCGCCCAGCATAAAACGGGTGTAATCCCGGCAGGCGGGCGCAGCCGGGGTATGGTCGGCCTGCTCCTCTGCGATGCCATGCTCGGCCAGCCAACGAATGCGTGCCGCCGATTCGTGCTCGGCAATAAAGCTGAGTTGGCTGTAAAACATGCGGATATCTCGGTAGGTCTCAGAACGCTGGATCCCGATGCCGAATACCCGTGCGTATTCGCGCAGGTAAATCGAATCCTGTACGAGGTACCGGGTGAACTTATGTTCGGGCAGGCGGCCCTCATGCAGCTCAATTAGGAACGGGTGCCGCAGGCATGCATCCCACAGGTCTCTTGAGGCATCGACTGTTTCGCGGATAAAGGACATGGCTGTTTCCTCCTTGTAATAAAAAAAGATGCTTCGGAGGAAGCACCGGAAAAGGGCATATTCCGATTTACTTCCTACGCCGGTATTAACCGTCAGGTTCAAAGGGTCGGGCACGGATGCCCCTCTCAACTCCGAGGAGTCCCCCTGTAAATCTGTGTTTTCCATTATATCACAGCGGTTATAGGGAGTAAAGGATTTTTTTCGGTACATAAGGGGACAAGCCCTAGGCGTGCCAGTCAGCGGGCCATTGCTGTGGACGCCGGTCAAAGCCCCGCTGCGGCGGGGAAACGGCTTGCCGCCAGGGGGACGGAGAAACAGCTCTCGACAAAACACGCCATTTTTTGACATAATAGGGATAACAAGTCAGATGGAGGCGGATAGGATGAAGTTGTCAATGGATGTTGTTTTACAATATTTGGACATGTGCAAAAATGAAAAGAAGCTCAATGCGAAAACAATTAAGGCTTACCGGATCGACCTTAGGCAGTTTGTCGAATATTCGGATGGTTGGAAGGTGGGATTTGCGCGCGAGACGGTCAAGCGCTATGTGTCCTACATGAACGGCATCTATCAGCCGCGCACCGTGAAACGGAAGGTTGCTTCCCTACGCGCGCTGAATACCTGGTTGGTGGACGAAGGGTTGCTGCTGCAAAGCCCGTTCCAGAATCTGCGGATTAAGGTGCAGGAACCGGTACGCCTGCCCAAGACAATTCCCCTGCGGGTGGTAGAGCGTATGTTGGAGGCGGCGCATGCACGGTTGGCCGCCGAAACGCCCGGCGTGCCAGGGACGCTGTGTGACGCGGCGGTCATGGAACTTTTGTTCGCGACAGGGATTCGGGTATCTGAGCTGTGTGGGCTCAATACCAGGGATTTGGATCTGACGGATGGGACGCTGCATATCTGCGGGAAGGGCGCGCGGGAGCGTGTGATTCAGCTGACCAATCCGGAGGTGCTTGCGGTGCTGCGGCGGTACGCACGCGCCTGCAGACCGGAACGGAACGGCGCGTTTTTTCGAAACCGGCAGGGGGGACGGCTATCCGGACAGTCGGTACGCCGGATGCTGCGGCGGTTTGTCAAAACGGCTGGCGTATCCATGCGGGTCACACCGCATATGTTCCGGCACACGCTGGCAACGCTGCTGTTGGAAGAGGATGTCGACATCCG
Organism: uncultured Butyricicoccus sp.; assembly: GCA_947575935.1. GTDB lineage: Bacteria > Bacillota > Clostridia > Oscillospirales > Butyricicoccaceae > QXXE01. Next base: position 3,329 of record CANPPM010000009.1, read on the forward strand.
GTATATTCAACAGCTTCTGGGGCATGCGTCTATCCTGACCACGCAGATTTATACGCATGTCGCTGGGGCAAAGCAGCGGGACATCCTGACGCACAGGCATCCACGAAATAAGTTTTCTCTGTGGGGGACGGGGCATGCAGATCCTTTTGTAGGTTAACACGACCGGACGCCTTAGAAATTTACCGCTATTTTTCGCGGGATCAACGGATAATACACTATTATCCATTCTTTTTCAGGGATTTTTATACTTTGGAAATGGCTGTTTTCGCGTATGCAGAAATGGTTTTATTGAATACGCATAATTTGCACCCAGAGGTTTTATGAAAAATTCCCTTGACAATCAATGGATAATAGTGTATTATCCTGTTTAGAAGGTTGGTTATGAATGCAGCGTGTAAAGGTACGCGGACAGACCGGCAAAACGCCTGGCTGTACCCGCTGCGGCTGCGCAAACGGGGCGGAGAGCCGTTCCGTGACGCAAAAGGAGGTATCCGAGCTGTGCTGACCTTAAAACTCCATTCCGGCGATTATATCGCCATCGGGGATCAGATTTTCGTCCAGGTTTACCGGACGAAGGGGGAAGGCTTCGCGGTTGCGGTGGACGCGCCGAAGGAGCTTTTCGTGACCCGTGGCGAACGTTATGAGCAGACGGCCCCGACGCCGGAGAGTATCCGGCAGAGCTGGGCAGTCCATCCGCCTAAGCTGCGTTGTCAGGAGCGGCTTGCCCAGGCCAACGTCACTCCGGTGAAGGAATGACTGGGGGGCGGCGTAATGGCTTCCAAAAAGGTGCAGAATACGATGCTCAAATATCGGCTGTACCCGACCCCGGAACAGGCGGAACTGTTTGACAAAACCTTCGATTGCTGCCGCTATCTCTGGAATCAGATGCTTTCTGACGAACGGGAGTTTTACTTTGCGGCCGATCAGCATTTTATTCCGACCCCGGCGCGGTATAAAAAAGAAGCCCCGTTTTTAAAGGAGGTAGACAGTCAGGCGTTGGTCACTGTCCACCAAAACCTGCGGCGGGCCTTTCAGTTCTTTTTTGATAAGCCGGGGACGTATGGCTATCCCGCGTTTAAGCGGAAAAAAGGAAGTAAAAATACCTATACAACCTACAATAATCCGGCAGAAACGCGCGTTTATATGACCGGCGGCGGCATCCGTCTGCCAAAGGCCGGTATTGTAAAGGCGCGCCTGCACCGACGGCCGCTGCACTGGTGGAAGCTGAAGTCGGCAACCGTCACCAAAACGCCGTCGGGTAAATATTTTTGTTCCCTGTTGTATGCGTATCCCGTCGGTGAAAGGCCGCAGCAGCTGCCTGCGCCGGAGGGGACGATTGGCCTGAATTATTCCATGGGCCACTTCTATGCGGACAGCGACGGCCGCATGCCGGATCCGCCGCATTGGCTGGCACAGTCAGAGGCGCGGCTTTCGGAAATGCAGCGCAGACTGTCGCGGATGCAGCGTGGCTCCAAGAACTACGAAAAGCAGCTTCAAAAAATTCGCCTTTTGCATGAGCATATTGCAAATCAGCGGATGGATTTTATTCACAAGGAAAGCCGCAGGATTGCAGACCGCTGCCAGGCGGTGTGCGTCCGGGAGGGCAATCTGCAGCAAATGGCGCGTCGGATGAAGCTGGGCAGCGTGAACGATTCCGGGTTTGGGATGTTCCGTTCCTGTGTGCAGTATAAACTGGCCCGGCAGGGCAAGCCGTATATTGTTGTCGATCCATATTTTCCCTCTGCAAAGACCTGCCATCAGTGCGGTCATGTGCAGGAAGAGCTGCCGCTTACCCAACGGGTCTGGACCTGTCCAGCCTGCGGGGCAGTCCTTCAGCGGGAGGTCAATGCCGCGAAGAATCTTAAGCGGCAGGGGCTGGGACAGATAGGGAAGAAACCGAAAACCAGCGGTTGACGCTTGATTTTATGCCGGTCGGGACGCCGGTGAACGCCCATGAAACGGCCCTTAGGAGAGGCTGATTGTACCAGAATAAAGTCGTTTTGGAGGAATCAGTTAACCGGGACCGCCGCATAGTGGGAAGAAAAGACGGCAACCCCGCATGTAGAATGATGCGGGCGCGTCCGAAGCCTGATTGTTAAGGCAGTCCACGAGAATTCAACATAATTAATTATAATTCCGTCTTCACCCAGTCCGCGCGGCTGGTTGAAATACAGTCCACGCACTGTATCCCTCGGGCAGTCCGGCCGGTTGACCGGGGCGTGAGGTGCATTCACCCAAACGGAGCGAAAGCAAGGATTAGCTGACGCTGTTATTTCAAGGAGGTAAATGATGAGAATTCAACATAATATTATGGCGATGAGCGCCTATCGCAACTACACGAACAATGTATCTGCGATGAAGAAGAACCTGGAGAAGCTGTCTTCCGGTTACAAGATCAACCGCGCCGGCGACGACGCTGCTGGTCTGGCGATTTCCGAGAAGATGCGCGCCCAGATTACCGGCCTCGAGACCGCACAGAAGAATGCCAAGGACGGCATCTCCCTCGTGCAGACCGCAGAAGGCGCGCTGACCGAAGTGCATGATATGCTCAACCGTATGGTCGAGCTGGCGACCCAGTCGGCTAACGGCACTTACGACAACGATACCGACCGCTTCCAGCTGCAGAAGGAAGTGAATCAGCTGCGCGACGAGATCAACCGTATTGCGGACAGCTCTAACTTCAACGGCATCAAGCTGCTGGATGGCTCCATGGACGGCAGCGACAAGCTGGGCGCTATGACCGGCTTGACCGTTACGGCTGTACGGGACGGCGACCACAGTGGTTCTGAGGCGGTTGCTGGCGAGTATTCCTTCGATATCAAGGATCTGGTTGTTTATGGCGGCAAGGGCACAGTCAATGCCACGATTTCTGGGCTTACGGTTGGCGGCCAGGCGCTGATTACTGCGAATACACAGATCAGCCTGACCGATGGCGTCATCAAGGCAGAAGATATCATGGATAAGATTACCAAGACGACCATCAAGATCAACAACGTCACTTATAATATCAGCAAGGACGGCACCAAGGTTATCCTGAAGCAGGATAAGGTGCCCGCAACCTCTGCGCAGGTGCTGGAGAAAACCGCTGCGAATATGCTGGTTTCGTTTACGGTTGATACCGACAAGAACAACCAGAGCTGGGACCAGGCGCTTCACGTAGATAAGGCTGCTTCCGAGCTTAAGCCCAGCATGGTGGCGCAGGGTAAGTTCGCCCTGACTGCGGATGTTATCAAGGATGGCACGCAGATTACCATTGGTAATGACACGTACACCTTTAAGGTAGGCAAGGACAGCAAGGTTGCTGATGGCGCTAAGACCATTGACCTGTCGAAGTCTGAAGTGGGCGATAGCGATCTGATTAAGAAGGCGAGCATCGCGCTGAGCCAGATGGCGAACAGCCAGTTTGATATCACTACCGACGGTGCAAATATGTACCTGACCGAGAAGGTTGATAAGGTAGACTACGATAAGGAATGGGATCTGAAGGGCGGCACCACTACCAGCGACGGCGTATGGAACACGAAGGTTGGCAGCACGGATACGGCTACCGGTGTTGTCCGCTTCCAGTCGACCGTTGCGGGCGATGCCAGCAAGGGCTTGACGCTCCAGATCGGTGATACCGCGGACAGCTACAATCAGCTGAAGGTGAATATCAGCGATACCCATTGCGCTGCGCTGGGGATTGATAAGATCTCGATTGCCGACCAGGCCAGCGCGGCTGTCGCAATCGATGCCATTAAGGCTGCGATCAATAAGGTTTCTGACGTACGTGGTACGCTGGGCGCGACCCAGAACCGTCTGGATCACACCATCAACAACCTGGGCGTCATGACCGAGAACATTCAGGATGCAGAGTCCACCATCCGCGACACCGACGTTGCCGCCGAGATGATGTCCTACACCAAGAACAACATCTTGATCCAGTCCGCACAGGCGATGCTGGCGCAGGCAAATCAGGTTCCGCAGGGTGTCCTGCAGCTCCTCCAGTAAGAGGATTTTTCGGGCGCATCAACCGTACAATGACAAAATGCGGGGGCGGGCTTCGGCCTGCTCCCCATTTTTTATCTGGATGGGGGATGTTGGAAAGCCGCCGCAAAACAGCGTTTTTCCAATGTCCCCCGAATGAAAAAAGGAGAGAAACAATATGGCGACCCCTTTATTATCCATTGCCATGATTTTCCGGAACGATATTCGGTCGATTGAGCGGTGCCTGAAGGCGCTTCAGCCCCTGCGGGATGCAGCGCCCTGCGAGCTGGTAATGGCAGATACCGGTTCCGAGGACGGCAGCCGGGCAATTGCGGAGCAGTATGCGGACATCCTGTTCGACTTTCCATGGGTCAATGATTTTTCTGCTGCACGCAATGCGGTCATGGACCGCTGCTCCGGGTTCTGGTGCCTGATATTGGATACCGATGAATATTTGGATGAGGATGTGAATGAGCTTGTTACTTTTTTAAGTAACAGTGAGGAACATGAGAACCCGTTGGCGGTGGTGACCGTACGGAATTACGATACCTATGACATGGACGACAATTATTCCGATTTTCTGTCGGGCCGCATTGTGCGGATGTCGACGGGCGTGCGTTACTTGGGTGCGATTCACGAGCACTTTGATTTTGCAGAGGACGTCGTGGCCTGTGCCCTGCCCCACACAATCCTGCATCATGACGGCTATGTATCCATGTATGAGAAGAGCGAAGAGGGAAAAGCCAAGACAGAACGAAATGTAAAGTTGATCCGGGCGGCGCTGGCGGAATCCCCGGACAACCTGGTTTTGCAGCTGCAGCTGATCGAATCTATTTCCAACACCAGTGCGCCGGACTATGAGGAACAGCTGCACAAAGGGGTGGAGATGATCCGGAACAAGCGTTCTGGATGGGAAAAGGTGGGGCCGCCGATTCTTCGTTATGCCATTTATACGGCAGCGCAGAAAAATCTGCCGGAATGGGATGAATGGCTGCAAATGGCGGAGGAGTGGTTTCCGAATTCCATGTTTGTCCGGCTAGATGTGGAGTTTGCTGCATTTGTATACAGTTGGAATGAAAAAAAGGACGCAGAAGACGCCATTCGCCGCGGTAACCGCTATCTGAAGGCGCTGGAGGATTATAAAAACGGGATTGATCCGCTTGCGCAGATGTACAGCACCTTCCAAACGGCCAAACCAACTGCAGAATGTATGGCGAAAGTGCACCTGGTTAATATTTACTGCGCGTGTGACCGCTTGGAGGAAGCGTTTGAACTGCTGAAAACGATCGATTTCACCAAGCTGGAAGAACGGCAAATGGCGATTCTGGCCGGCTCGCTGCAGGATATCCATTACAAAAGCAATGTGGATACCGAGCCGGTGATAATACGGTTTTGGGATTTGGTTTCTGATCCCGGGCAGCCGGAAAAGAAAAGGGAAGAATGGAAAAATCAGTTGCTGGAGGTAGCCGGAAGGGCGTTTGTCCCTGAAAACCGGAAGGCGGAACAGAATAAAGAGAATTACGTTCGTCCGGCCTATACCCTGTATCTGCCCCTGCGGGATCGGTGTGAGGTAGGGCTTGCCGCAACAGTGATGACGCTGGAGGAACCGGCAAAAATGGAGGCCGCCCTGACGAAGGTGAGGAGCTGGAATGAGTTTTCGATTCACGCCCTGGCACATGCCTTGGTGTGTGGCATACGCTTTCCCCTGCCGGAGAAGCCTTTGACCATGGAGGAAATGGACAGCCTTGCGTCCCGTCTGGCCAAAAACAGAGAGGCGCTGTTCCCCCTTGCGCTGCGGTTGGCGGAGCAGGCTGGCCCCGCGGATCCGCAGGGGTTGCTTTGGGCGCGCGGCGTGCTGCTTTCGGCTGTACGTACTTTTGAATGGGATGGCACGGATGCGGATGAAGAACAGGGGATGGCGATTGCCCGTGCATTTGCACGGATAGAGGGCCTGTTCCTGCCGTTCTGCTATGCGCCGGGAGTGCTTTGCCCGGAATTGCTGTTCATGCTTCCGCCCATGCACCGTTTTGGCTGGTACTGCGTGCAGGCATTTCAGGTTCTGGACGGCGGCGATGCGCCGGGCTGTGTGCGGCTGCTCCATGCCGGGCTGTCCGAGTATAAGGATGCTGCAAAAATAGTGGCGTTTCTGTTGGAACGCGTGACCGCGCAGGAAAAGGCGGCGCGGATCGCGGCTGCCCCGCCCGAGCTTGTTGCGCTCGCCAATCAGGTGAAGACGATCCTTGCCCGGTTTGAACCGGATGACCCTGCCGTTTCGCAGCTGAAACACAGCGAGGCGTATCAGAAGGTGGCATGGCTGATCGAAGAGCCCGTGCAATCCACGCATACGAATTTCGTTCAGTAAGGGAGGAAAACCATGGAAAAACTTCGGATCGGTGTGATTGGTGCGGGGAGCATGGGCCGCAACCATGTGCGCATTTTGTCTGCGGAGAAGGGGAATTTCGTATTTGTCGGTTTCTTTGACGCGGATCAGGCGCGTGCAGAAGAGGTATCGCGGCAATTTTCAGCGACGGCATTTCCCAGTGTGGAGGCGCTGATGGAGCGGGTTGACGCCGTGACAATTGCGGCCCCTTCCGCCTCTCATAAAGCGCTTGCGCTGGCAGCGTGCCGGCATGGTCTGCACGCGCTGGTGGAAAAACCGCTGGCGCTGACATTGGCAGATGCGGAAGAAATCAGCGATGCGTTTTCTTCGGCTGGACGGGTTCTGGCGGTGGGGCATGTAGAGCGGTTCAACCCGGTCGTAACGGAGCTCTGCAAGCTGGTACAGCATGAAAAAGTATTGGCTTTGGAGGTGCGCCGCTACAGCCCCTATAATAGCCGCATTACAGATGCGGACGTCGTGCAGGATCTGATGATTCACGATATTGATTTGGTCTGCGGCGTCCTGATACCGGAGCGGCTGCAGCGTGTCTGCACGGTGGGAAGCGCTGTTGCCAGCGGAAAACTGGATTTTGTGCAGAGCCTGATGGCGTTTGAGAATGGGACGACGGCCTGCCTTGGCGCAAGCCGCGTGACGGAAAGCAAGGTGCGGGAAATTGTGGTACATACAGACCGCAGCTATCTCATAGCCGATCTGCTGGCGCGTTCGCTTTCTGTCCTGCGCAATACGAACTTGGTGATTGACGAGGGGAAGCAGTCTGCCTACCGTCAGGACAGCGTGACCCAGAAAATATTTGTGCCTATGGTCGAACCCCTGCGTATGGAGCTGATGGATTTTATCGACTGCATTGAGAGCGGGCGGAAGCCTGCGGCCAATGGCCTGGCGGCCTGCCGTGCCATTGGCATTGCAGAAACGGTAATTGGACAGGCCACAGGACGGATCGCCCAGGGAGGTGCAGTATGAACGTACCCTTTTTTGATTTAAAGCGGCAGTATGCGGCGATTCGGGCAGAGGCGGAACCGGCCGTCCTTTCTGTGATGGAGAGCTGTGGTTATATTGGCGGGGCGGCGGTAGAAGCGTTTGAACGCAGGTTTGCGGAATATCTGCAGGTTCGCCATGCGGTTTCCTGTGGAAACGGGACCGAGGCGCTGGTGTTGGCGCTGCGGGCCTGCGGTGTCCGCCCGGGGGATGAAGTCATTACCACGCCGTTCAGTTTCTTTGCGACGGCGGAGGCCATTGCTTCTGTCGGTGCAAAACCGGTGTTTGCAGATATCAGCCTTTCGGATTTTAACCTTGATCCTGCAGGGGTCGCGGAAAAGATCACCCCAAAAACCCGCGCCATCCTGCCGGTTCACCTGTTTGGCGCGCCGTGTGATATGGATGCCTTGGGGGAGATTGCCCACAGGCACGGGCTGCGGATCATCGAAGACGCCGCGCAGGCCGCAGGCTGCGAATACCGGGGGAAGAAGGTCGGGGCGACCGCTGATGTCAGCTGCTTCTCTTTTTATCCGACCAAAAACCTCGGTGGAATGGGCGACGGCGGGATGGTAACGACCGGAGATGCGGAGATAGCGCTGATTCTTCGTTCCCTCCGGGAGCATGGGGCCGGAAAGCGCGGCGCGGAGGCCCGCGCGCTGCTGGACGGCGGCACGGCCGAGGCCGTCGTTCTGCGTGAGACGGCCGGCGGCGTTGATCCCTATAAGTACTGCAATTCATTGATCGGCTATAATTCGCGTCTGGACGCGATGCAGGCGGCGGTGCTCTCCGTAAAATTGGGCCATTTGGACGCCTATAACGCGGACAGGGCCAAGATCGCGGCGTATTACAGCCAAAACCTGTGTGATGCCGTGGAAAAGCCCGCTTCCCGTCCGGAAGGGCGGCACTGCTGGCATCAGTATGTTATCCGGACCGCGCAGAAGGAGGCGCTGTGTTCCTTTTTGAATGCGCATGGCGTTGGCGTCGGCACGTTCTATCCCATCCCGCTGCATCTTCAAAAGGCGTTTGACGGGTTGGGGTATTCCAAAGGACAGCTGCCAAACGCAGAGCAGGCTGCCGCCGAAACGGTATGCCTTCCGATCTTCCCTGAGCTGACAGAGGAAGAGCAGGCGTATGTCGTCCGTCAAGTCAACGCCTTTTGGGAAAGCTGAGGACCATATGGAACATGTGTTTATTCACCCCACGGCAGAGGTCAGCCCGCAGGCCCGAATTGGCAGGGGGACAAAGATTTGGAATCATGCGCAGATCCGGGAGGATGCAGTCGTGGGGGAACGCTGCGTCATTAGTAAGAATGTTTATGTGGATGCGGGGGTTTCCATTGGCAGCGGGGTAAAGATTCAAAACAATGTCAACCTTTATCACGGGGTAACCGTCGAAGATGACGTCTTCCTCGGGCCCTCAATGACGTTTACAAACGACCGCTTTCCAAGGGCGTTTCAGAGTGCGTTTTCTGTTTCAGAAACGCTGGTAAAACGCGGGGCGTCTATTGGCGCAAACGCTACGATTCGCTGCGGCATCGTCATTGGGGAATATGCGATGGTGGGCAGCGGGAGCGTGGTCACAAGGGAGGTCCCGCCCCATGCGCTGGTTGTGGGCAATCCGGCCCGGCAGATCGGGTGGGTCTGCCGGTGCGGCGCACGCCTTGGCCGCGATGGCCGGTGCCCGGACTGCGGCGCACGGTATGACGCCCTGCAGGAAGATGGGGAGGAGCGTCCATGAGATATTCAATGCTGGCGTATCTGACGAGGATGACCCAGACCCTGCTGGAAGCAGCGGAATATTTGGCGTCCATCCCGGACAAGGATCCCCTGCGGGCAGAGCTTCTGGAAAACGGCCGCAGAATGCTGGGCCAAATCCAGGAGGAGTTGGAACGGCATAAGGCTGATCTGCGGACCGGCCGGCCGGTGGAATTGTTGGGCCGCGCGCAGGCGCTTTGGGAAACGTCTGGGGCAGGGCTGGTCCCGGCGCTGCAGGCGTTTGCGTTGTGCCTGCAGCAGGAAGTCCGGTATCAGGTACGGGCCGTATTTTTCACAGGGCTTGGCGCAACGTGGGACGCCATGGAAAGCGTCTATGCATATATGCGGGAGGATCCGCGGTTTGATCCAGTTGTGGTTCTGATCCCTGTTTTTCGTCAGGTCCGGCAGGGCGGGCAGACAAAGCAGGAAGTCACCTATACCGATTATCTCACCCCGATGGGGATTCCGTTTCTGGAATATAATCAATACTGCCTGGCAGACGACTGCCCGGATTTGGCCTTTATCAATCAGCCCTATGAAAGCGTGATCCCGGAGGCGTTCTGGCCGGAAACCATTGCACAGCAGACACGGCTGGTGTATTTGCCCTACTTTCCACCCTTTTCGGTTTTTGAATCCACACAGGAAGCCCTGTGTGAACTGCCGGTTTACCGGCATGCATGGAAGGTGATCGGATCGTCAGAGCGGTATGCACGGTATTATCGCAAGCATGCGCGCAACGGCGGCGGAAATATGCTGGTGACGGGCGTCCCCAAATGGGATCCGATCATCCGCCTGCGCACTTGCCCGGCAGAGATCCCGGCGGCATGGCGGGAGGCCGTTCAGGGGCGGAAGGTATTCCTTTGGAACAGCTTTTACGATTTTGATGGTTCTTCTATTCCCCATTTTGAGGATCTGTATCGGTGGTTTCAGGCACATCCGGAGTGTGCGCTGATTTGGCGGACCCACCCGATGACGGATACCGTGACCAAGCTCTATTATCCCGAGGAATATTATGAACGGTTCCAACGGTATGTTGCGTTGACCGATGCAGCGCCCAATATGATTTTTGACCGGGAAGCATCCTATGAAGCGGCTTTTTGCTGCTCTGACGCGCAGATTTCGGATTTAAGCTCCATGATGTTCCAATATCTGCTGCTCGACAAGCCCGTTCTTTATATCGAAACCAGCGGGCGCGGAAAGGTGGAAAAAGAATTCTTCATTGATGACTGCTGGATGGACCGGGCATGCAATGCCCGTCAGATTACCGGCTTTTTGGAGGAAATCTGCGGCGGCGTTGACAAAAACCGTGACCTGCGGGAACTTGTCCGGCAGCGCGATCTTCCCTTGGCAGATGGGAAGTGCGGGATACGGGTCTGTGAAAGCCTCTGGGAGCTGATGCATCGGGAAGATGGGCTCCCTATGGAAAACGATGCGCTGCAAAATGGAGGAAGGATGCCATGAAAGCCCTGATTCTAAATTCTGGTGTGGGCAGCCGGATGGGGACGATGACGGCGCGTCAGCCCAAGTGCATGACGAATCTCTCTGCTTGTGAGACCATCCTCAGCCGCCAGCTCCGGCAGATTGCGGCGGCCGGGATTTCGGAGGTTGTTGTGACGACCGGCCCGTTTGAGCAGGCGCTGATCTCGTACTGTGAAGGGCTTTCCTATCCGCTGCAGTATACGTTTGTGCATAACAGGGACTATCAGGATACGAATTATATTTATTCGATTTTTCTTGCACGGTCTCATATACGCAACGAGGAACTCCTATTGATGCATGGGGATTTGGTCATGGAGGATGAGGTGTTCCGGCAGGTTGTAGAAAGCCGGCAAAGCTGCATGGCGGTCAGTTCCACAGCGCCGCTTCCGGAAAAGGACTTCAAGGCGGTGCTGCAGAAGGGACTGATTCGGTCGGTTGGCGTCGAGTTTTTTGACGGCGCGCTTTCTGCCCAGCCTATCTATCATCTGACGCGGCAGGATTGGCAAATCTGGCTTTCTGAGATCGTCCGCTTCTGTGAGTCCGGGTCGGTGAGCTGTTATGCAGAGAACGCATTCAATGAAGTGTCGGGCCAGTGTCGTCTGTTTCCAATGGACGTGCGGAATATGCTGTGTGCAGAGATTGACAGCCAGGCGGATCTGGCTGTCGTCTCGGCAAAACTTCGGGAAGTGGAGAACCGTTCCGTTTATCTTTGTTTTTCTGCAGATATGCTTCATGGCGGCCATATGAGCATCCTCCGGAAAGCCGCCGGGCTGGGGCGGGTAACGGTCGGGGTACTTTCGGACGAAGCGGTCGCCTCCTATAAGCGTGTTCCCCTGCTTTCCTTTACGGAACGCTGCACCCTGTTTCAAAATCTGAAGGGTGTGGAACGTGTGGTAGAGCAGAGGGAACTGAGTTATCGGAGCATTCTGGAGGCGCTGAAGCCGGATATCGTGGTACACGGCGACAATTGGCGCACAGGCTTTCAGGAGCCGCTGCGCCGGGAGGTGCTGGAGGTCTTGGCTTCTTATGGCGGCAGGCTGGTCGAATTCCCCTATGCGGACAATCCGGAATACCTTGCGTTGGAAAAACGGTCGCGTGCAGAATTGTCCCTTCCGGACAACCGCCGGGGCAGGCTGAAAAAGCTTCTGGGGCAAAAGGGGCTGGTGACCGCTATGGAGGCGCATGACGGCCTTTCCGGCCTGATTGTCGAGAATACGAAAGTGCATGACGGCGGAAAAACCTTTTCTTTCGACGCTATGTGGGTATCCAGCCTGTGCGATTCTACCGCTAAGGGCAAGCCGGACATCGAATTGGTAGATATGACCTCTCGCTTTCGCACCATAGATGATCTGACAGAGGTAACGACAAAGCCGATTATTTTTGATGGCGACAGCGGCGGTTTGGCAGAGCATTTTGTCTATACGGTTAGGACGCTTGAAAAAATGGGGGTTTCCGCAGTCATCATAGAGGATAAAAAGGGGCTGAAAAAGAACTCCCTGTTTGGCGCCGAGGCCGGGCAGACACAGGATTCCATCGAAAACTTTGCTGCCAAGATTGCAGCCGGAAAACGGGCGCAGAAATCTTTTGATTTTATGATCATTGCCCGGATTGAGAGCCTGATTCTGGAGACGGGGATGGAGGATGCGCTGAAGCGGGCGTTTGCCTTTGTCGCTGCCGGGGCGGATGGCATCATGATCCATTCCCGGAAACCGGATCCGGAGGAAATCTTTCAATTTGCAGAGGAATTTCGCAAGCAGGACCGGCATACGCCCCTGGTCGTTGTCCCGACCACCTTTCATACCGTGACAGAGGAGGAATTCACGCGCCGGGGGATTAATATTGTCATCTATGCAAATCAGCTGATGCGAAGCCAAGTCCCGGCCATGCGGCGTACGGCGGAAAGCATTCTGACGCATCATCGCGCTATGGAAGCGGATGTACAACTGATGCCTTTTGGCGAGATTATTCGGATGATTCCCGCGGAGGATTGATATGGCACAGCAAGAGGTTTTCACAGCCGAAGACGGTTATCCGGCGCTCGAGCGCTTTTTCCTTCAAACGGGAGCGGCGCATATATTCTTGGTTTGCGGCCGCTCGATTTGCCGGCTGGCGCTGGATGCCTTTTTTCAGGCGCTGCCCCGTCGCACCGGTATCCGTGTTACGCGTTTCAGCGGTTTTCAGCCAAACCCGCAGTATGATTCGGTCGTAGAGGCTGTCCGGCAGTTCCGGGAAGAGGAATGCAGCCTGGTCGTCGCTGTAGGCGGCGGAAGTGCCATTGATGTTGCGAAATGTGTAAAACTCTATGCCGAGCTTGACCCGAGCCGGTGTTATTTGGAGCAGGAACCTGCGCCCAACGGAATCCGTCTGCTGGCCGTTCCGACGACAGCAGGCTCTGGCAGCGAGGCAACGAGGTTTTCTGTCCTTTACCGAAATAACCGGAAATTGTCCATTACACATGATATGTGCATGCCCGATGCCGTCCTGCTGGATCCCGCGGTTCTGGATTCTTTGCCCGAGTATCAGCGGAAAAGCACTATGTTGGACGCCCTATGCCATGCGCTGGAATCCTTTTGGTGCGTCCACGCAACCGAACAGAGCAGGGGATATGCGGGGCAGGCGATAAAAGACATTTTTTCCAACCTGGAGGGCTATCTGCAGAATACGGCGCAGGGAAATGCGGGCATGCAGCAGGCGGCGTATGCCGCCGGGAGGGCAATCAACATTACGCAGACCACGGCTGGGCACGCGATGTGTTATCAGCTGACAAGCCGTTATGGAATTGCGCACGGCCATGCCGCAGCGCTGTGTGTCAGCGTATTGTGGCCGGATATGCTGCAGCGGATGGACAGCGGCGCGGAGACCGAAAACCTCCAGAGGCTTCGCGGCGCCCTGCAGGGGATCGCCGTTGCGATGGGCTGCGGGACGCCGGAACAGGCGGCGGTACGGTTTCAGCGGCTTTTGGGGGAGCTCCGTTTGGGGGTCCCCCCCATTCCCAGGGAAGAGATTGCAGCGCTTACGGAGACCGTTGCACCGGAGCGGTTAAGGAATCACCCGATTCGGTTGGATAGCGCGGCGATAGAAAGCCTATATTGCAAAATCGCAGGTTTTCAGCAATAACCGCAGATTGGGAAGGAGCGTAAGGCTATGAATGTGGAAGAACTTGTACGCCGGACCGGGGCGGATTTTTTTACCGGGGTACCGGACTCCCAGTTAAATGCATTGTGCAGCTATCTGTATGACCGCTACGGCGTCTCAGGGCAGCATATCATTGCAGCCAATGAAGGAAATGCAGCGGCAATTGCTGCCGGATACCATTTGGCCACCGGGAAGGTCCCGGTGGTCTATTTGCAGAACAGCGGGTTGGGAAACCTTGTGAACCCGGTGGCGTCCTTGATGCATCACAGCATCTATGGGATTCCTTGCCTCTTTTTTGTAGGCTGGCGGGGGGAGCCGGGGATTCAGGATGAGCCGCAGCATGGATTTCAGGGGGAAATAACCATAGAGCTGCTGCAGGGACTGGAAATCCCAGCCTTTGTGATTGACAAGTGTGTTACCCTGGAGCAGGTTTCCGCCCAGTTGGAGGCGTACCGCCGGCTGTTCGCGCAAGGGCGGCAGGCCGCGCTGGTTATACGCAAAGGGGCGCTGGAATATAAAAGAAAGGATGCTGTACATCAGGGCGCGCTGCGCCGGGAAGCGGTGATTGCCAGCATCCTTGATCACACGGGCAGCAAGGATGTGATCGTATCTACGACCGGGAGGACCAGCCGCGAGCTGTTTGAACTGCGGGAGCGCAGAGGGGAAGGGCATGACCGCGATTTTCTCACGGTGGGTTCTATGGGGCACAGTTCTTCCATCGCGTTGGGGATTGCCTTGGAAAAGCCGGGCCGCCGTGTCTGGTGCATTGACGGCGACGGGGCAGCGTTGATGCACATGGGGGCAATGGCGGTGATTGCCGCACAGGCGCCTGCGAACCTGGTTCATATTGTTGTCAACAACGGTGCGCATGAATCGGTTGGAGGGCTGCCCACCGTAGCGAATCAGATTGATCTGACAGGGATTGCACGAAGCTGCGGATACGCCCATGTTGCCCGGGTATCGGATCTTGAGCAGCTCCATCATGCGCTGAAACAGATTGTGGTGCAGACCGGCCTGACTTTTTTAGAGGTCAGGACATCACAGGGGGCCCGTCAAAATCTGGGAAGGCCGACAAAAACGCCGTTGGAAAATAAAACGGCGTTTATGAAGTGGCTGCAATAGGACGCGCTTTTCCCCGTTTCTCAGGCAGCCCGGCTGTTCAGCCGGGGCGCTTTAGCGGGGCGGTGCGCCCTGCGGCGTCTGAAGGACTCTTAAAAAAACAGGCTTGCAGAATTTAATACGTACATCCGTTTGCTTCTTGGGATCGTATTTGCAGTGAGTATGCACAAATAAACAGCTAGCTGCTTGTGCAAAAAGCTGAAACGCTGTCCTTCACTTGACTTTGCCGCTTCGCGATCGCATAATAAAGGTAACGATAGATGCATTCATGAAATTTAGAGGTGAATTATGGAGAAGAAAGTTGAGGGAATCCTGTCATTTTGTAAAGAAAACGGCGTGCGGATGATTGACTTTAAAACCGTCGATCTGGTGGGCCGCTGGCATCATATCACCATTCCGGTGGAGCGGTTCTGCGCAGATACGCTGCGCTATGGGATCGGCTTCGACGGTTCGAACTTTGGGTATGCGGCGGTTGAAAAGAGCGATATGGTTTTCCTGCCCGATGTGGAAAGCGCGCATCTGGATCCCTTTACCGCGGTACCGATCCTGTCCATGACCGGCGATGTAAAGACGATTGAAAAGACCGAAAACCTGCGTTTTGGCCAATATGCGCGCAGCGTGACACAGCGCGCTGAGGAATACATGCGTGAGACGGGCATTGCCGACAAGATGGTCGTCGGCCCCGAATTTGAGTTCTATCTGTTCGACCGTGTCAGTTTTGAGACTGCGCCCGACCACGCTTTTTATAGCGTCGATACCGCGCAGGCCGAGTGGAATACTGGGGATCCGGATGGAAACGGGTACCAGGTTGCCCATCATGCAGGCTATCATGCTGCGCTGCCGCAGGATATCACCTTTGATCTGCGCAATGAGATGTGTATGAAAATGGCCGACTGGGGGGTACAGATCAAGTATCATCACCATGAAGTCGGGGGCCCCGGCCAGCTGGAGATCGAGGTGGAGCCGGAAAGTCTGACCGAGATGGCCGACAAGACCATGATCATCAAGTATATTATCA
>CANPPM010000010.1 GCA_947575935.1 uncultured Butyricicoccus sp.
CGATCTATTATTCCTTTGAAAATATCGCGCTGCAGTATTCCACGGCTTCTAATATCGGCGTAATCGTTTCCACCGCGCCGCTGTTTACCGCGATCTTTGCCTGCTTCTTCCTGCGGGAAGAGCCGCTGCGGCCCAGCTTTTTTGCCGGATTTGCAGCGGCGATTGCCGGCGTATTCCTGCTCAATTACAGCGGCTCTGCGGTCAGTCTCAGCCCCAAGGGCGATCTGCTCGCGCTGGCAGCCGCAGTCGCCTGGGGGGTCTATTCCATTCTGGTACGCCGGCTGTCCGAAGCCGGCTATCCGCCCGTACTGCTGACCCGGCGCCTTTTCCTGTGGGGGCTGGTCTTCATGTCGCCATATATTCTGACAGCAGGCTTCTCGCCCTCTCCAGAAGCGCTGTCGCAGCCAGCCAACCTGCTGAATCTCGCCCATTTAAGTTTCCTGGCAGGCTCGCTTGGCTTTGTCACCTGGAATACCGCGGTCAGCTATCTCGGCGCGGTCAAATCAAGCGTTTATATTTACGTGACACCCGTCGTCACGATCATCGTCGCAGCCGCCGTACTCGGCGAACGTTTGACTGCAGCGGGGGCGCTTGGCGTGCTGCTGGTCATCCTGGGCGTTGTACTGAGCGACGGCCGCTTCCCGCGGCTGACCCGCAAAAAACAGGAGGAACACCATGTGGGATGATACCGATACCCTTCGCCGTGCCGCGCGGCGGGATTTTCGCCGCCTAGCCTTTACGCTGATCCTGCAGGAACTGGTATTGGTTGGGTCGGCCTACGCCATACAGGATGCCCTGGTTTCCCTCTGGAAGTCCAGCAGCCCTAGCCTCACCTCCAGCGAAGTCTATGACCGCCTGTGGAATACCGGGCTGGATATGATCACAGCCTCACTGCTCGGGCTGGCGGTTGTGCTTTTGCTGCTGGGCAGCCGCCTGCGCCGCCACACCCCCGGCCAGCGGATGGGCCTGCGGCAGTTTGCACTGGCGCTGGTCGGCATCAACGGCCTGCAGCTGCTGTCGACCCTGGTTACCGTACCGCTGGAGCAGTTCGTCGAAAGCTTGGGCTATTCGCTGGAGCAGGCAACCGCGGCCTCAACCGGCGCTTCGGTCACCGTCTCCATGTTCCTTTACTCTGTACTCATTGCACCGTTTGTCGAGGAGCTTATCTTTCGCGGCGCAGTGCTGCGCTGGCTGGAACCCTGGGGACGCGGCTTTGCCCTGCTCACAAGCGCCGCGCTGTTCGGCCTGATGCATAACAACCTTGTACAGCTGCCAGTCGCAGTCGCCTGTGGGCTTCTGTTTGGCTATATCGCACAGCGTTTTTCCCTGCGTGCAGCAATCGCTGCCCACGCCGCCAACAACCTGATCGTCGAGCTGGTCAGTCTGCTCCCGGACGAATGGGCCCTGGCGTGGTCGGTCTACTCGATCGCCATGCTGCTCAGCGCCGCCTACCTGCTCTACTGGTGCCTGACACGGCGGGCCGCACTGCTCTGCTGGCTCCGCACCAGCAGTCCCCCAGCGGCAAAATGGTTCCTGACCTCCATCCCGGTCTTGCTGCTGCTGCTGATTTACATCATACGCACGCTGGAAAGCGCGCTCCCCGCATAATATCCATAATAAAACCGGTGAGGGCAATTCTCTGCCTTCACCGGTTTTGCAGTCCCTTTCGGAACCTTTATTTGTGTCTACGTGCACGGCGCATCTCGCGCTGCATCAAAGTCAGGTCGTTCAAACGGGCATTTACCAGACCATTAAAATATTCACGAAACATAAGGATCCTCCTTTTTCAGTGTTTCGAATCAAAGGTGCATCCGCAGGCGCCTTATCTGTGTCTGCGAACGCGGCGCATCTCGCGCTGCATCAGGGTCAAGTCGTTCATACGGGCGTCAACCAGCCCTTCAAAATATGCACGGAACATCAGCGGTTCCTCCTTTCCGGTTGTCATCCCTCTAGTAAAGGGCGTTTGTCTCGGGATTCTGCATTATTACAGACTCCTCTCTATAGAAAGCAAAAACGAGAACTGCAGCGCTTACTTCTGTACGCGCGCACGGCGCATCTCACGCTGCATCTGGGTCAGGTCTCCGAGACGCGCGTCTACGAGACCATTAAAAAGCTCACGGAACATTTCCTGTCCCTCCTTTCGCGGCTTTATCCATGGTTGATGGTTCTCCCCGCCGCCCCAAAAGCGGGCCCGGCGGCCGTCCAGCCCTTGCAGGGGGATCGTGTCCCCTGCCCGGCCTACGATGATATCTTACCGCAATCTACAAAAGAAGTCCAGTGGTAAACTGCCGGTTTCTCCGCCAAAAGCTCCCATGATTTCGTTATTATACACAAAACACACATATATAAATTATGCATATTGACTATATTTCTTTCTGAACAAGGGTTTGTGCAGCATTTTGTTCCTGTATTCCTATCAAAACGTTCTCCTATACCTGTTCTTCGCCCGAATGGCCTTCCCCGCGGAACAGGCAGCAGGCGCGCCAAAAAGGGGCCCTCTCATCCCCGCGGTTCCTTGCCGTCAGCGGCCTGGTCGATCCTGCTGCGCAGGCATTCCAGTTCCTCCTGAAGCGCCTGCCGCTCAGCTGCCAATGTCCCCGGCTCCGCAGAAACCTCCGCAAGCTCCAGCATGCGCTCCAACAGCACGCGGATTTCATCCAGCCGATCCTCCAAAGAGGGCCTCATCGGATCGGTATCCAACGAAGGATTCCCCTGCCCAATACACGCCTCTTTTTGGCCGGCGCTGTATGCATCCATCATAATCATTCCTCCTGTAAAAGCGGCCCCCAAGCAGCCGTTTGCCGCGGACACCCTTCGGCATCCAACCAAACGGCTGATGGCCGGCGGATTCTTTTGCGCAAATCACGGCTTCTCCAACCATATGATCGACTTCCGGATATTGGCAGTCCCCAACCGTACTTTGGGGTTTGACAAAACAGCTGCGGGCCGCTATACTAATAGCATGGACAGCGGAAACGCCGCCGATGCCGTATCCCCTTTATTTTCTCCTGTTTTCAAACCTCCATTTCTGAAAAATATTCATTTCTTTCATTTCCTTACCCGACAAACGGCGCGTTTCCATTGGAATCTGACAGGGCAATACATGCCTGCGCTCTGCGCACCGCGGGGCTCCCGACGGATGCCCCGCACCGAAAAAAGACTGCTCCAAATCATGTCGCATTTGGGCAGTCTTTTTTCTGTTCTCCGAGATGCGCACAGCCCCGCAGGCTCCCCGGACGCGTACAGGCAATCACCTCCTGCGCGCCGCCTGCGCTGCCTGCGCCAAACTTTCCCCAAAGGTCGGATGCGGCAGGATCGCCCGGAGCAGCTGGCGGCGCGTCATACCGTTTGCACAGGCAAGCGCCGGCGCAGCAATCAGGTCTGTCGCGCGGGCGCACATCAGCTGCGCGCCAATCAGCACCTCATCCTCCGCGCGAAAAATCAACTTGACAAAGCCGCGCTCGGTATGCTCAATGACCGACTTACCATTGGCGGCGGTCGGGACCTTACCGACCTGTAAGGCGATCCACGCCGCCTTGGCCTGCTCCTCTGTCATGCCGACCGAAGCAATCTCGGGATCGGTATACACACAGCTTGGCACACATTTCAAATTGGTCAAAACTGGTTTGCCCGCCAACTGGTGCGCCACTGCCGCGCCCTGCGCGCTGGCGACATGGGCCAACTGCATATTGCCCGCCACCACATCACCGACCGCAAAAATCCCCTTCACCGAGGTTTCGAAATTTTCATCACAGACCAACGCCCCGTGCAAGGTCTCCGGCTGCAGCGCACCGGCAAATAAGCCGTCCAAGCAAGGCCGCCGTCCCACGGCAACCAATACGCCATCCCCTTCTGCACGGCACACCGCCCCCTGTTTTCCCGTATAAACGACTGCGAGGCCTCCTTCTACAGCCTCAATCCGCTCGACCTTGGCTCCTAAGGCAGTCGTCACACCTCGCTTTTTCAGGAGCACCGCAAGCGACTGCGACAGCTCCCGATCCATCGACGGCAGCAGCCGCGTCCCCGCCTCAAGGACTGTCACGGCGCGACCCAATGCACGGTAGATCGATGCAAATTCCACCCCAATAACACCGCCGCCGATGATAACCAGCCGCCCAAAATCCCGTCCTGCCGGCTCCAACAGCGCATCGCTTGTCACCACCCCCGGCAGCTCCAGCCCAGGGATTTGCGGACAGGCCGGCGCCGCGCCGGACGCAACCAATAGTTTTTCCGCCGTGTACCGTTCCGTACCGACGCACACCGCATTCGGCGCAACAATCTGTGCACACCCAGCGATCACTGTGATCTTCTGCGTCCGAAAAGACTGCGCCATACTCTCGCGCAGGTTGAGCACCGCTTCATCTTTGCAGCGCTGTACTGCATCAAAATCAAATTCCACATCGGCCGCCCGGATGCCAAGACTATCCGACGCGCGGATGGCCGCCAGCTGTCCCGCCGCATGCAGCAGCGCCTTGGCCGGCATACACCCACGGTTCAGGCAGGCGCCGCCCAGCTCAGCCTTTTCAATCACAGCCGTCCGCAGCCCCAGAGCCGCTGCATGCTCTGCCGCGGCACGACCTCCCGGGCCTGCTCCAATGATAATCAGATCAAAATCCATGCTTTTACCTCCCCGAGGACTCCAGACGGCTCGGGACTACCGCTTCCAAAAAATATGCGGCGATCTCCGCAGACCGTTCCCCATCCGCCGCGCATATCGCGTCCGCCATGGCCCGCGCGGAAAAACGGACCCCTTCCAGCAGCTGCGGCAGGCGGCTTACTAAATCCCATTCCATCGCATCCGAATAGACGCGTACTCCGGTCAATCGCCCCGCCTGGACGTCGGCATACAGCTGCAATCCCCCCCAATCAAACCGTGTGGAAAGGGAAAGGGCCGAAGGCCGCCTCACGCTCAGCCGCCACTCGTCCGAAGCATACCAGGCCGCGCGCGCCTGCACTGCATCCTCATCCAGCCGGCAGGCAGGCAGAGGCTGGGGCTGGCTGCCATAAACGGTCCCAAACGCCTCTGTCAGCGCTTCGCACATACGGTCAGTCGTTAGCCCGGGAGAAAATTCGCTCAGATTTGCCACCCGTGCACGCACCGAGCGTACGCCCTTACTTTCCAGCTTATCCTGTGATACATTCAAATAGCGGGCCATATCGTCCAGCCGGGTCTGCAGCAGCAGGGTCCCATGGTGATAACGATGCCCCCCAGACGTGTAAAACGCACTGCCCGAAACTTTCCTGCCATCCACGGTCAGATCATTCCGCCCGGCAGGCTCCGCGCGGAGCCCCAGCAGCCGGCACGCCCGCGTGAGAACGGAAAGCTGCCGCTCAACGCAGTACTCCTCCCGGCAGAGCAAAAACGTAAAATTCAGATTGCCCAAATCATGATACACCGCGCCGCCGCCGGAAAGACGCCGCGCAAGGCAGCCGCCTTCCGCTTCCAACGCCTCTACATCGCATTCTTTCCAGCAATCCTGATTGCGGCCTACGACCACAGCCCGACGGTTCTGCCACAGATAGAGGATGCATTCGCCAGGCTGCACCGCCTTCAGCAGCAGCTCCTCACGGGCTAGATTCACATACGGATCCGTACACGCGGTGCGCAGCAGCAACGTCCTTGCGATCACTGCCCCTGCTCCGGAAACAGTTCCTTGGCAATGCGGCGGCCGGTCGGAGTCGCAGCAATGCCGCCCTGCGCGGTCTCCTTCAGCGCGTCAGGCAGCAGATGGCCCACCTTAAGCATGGCCTCTACCACTTCGTCAGGCGGAATCACCGACCGCATGCCTGCAAGCGCCAAATCCGCCGAAACCAATGCATTCACCGCCTGGGATGCGTTGCGCTGTGCACAGGGGACCTGGACCAAACCGGCAATTGGGTCACAGACCAACCCCATGGCGTTCATCAAAGCAAATGCCGCCGCATGGATACAAGCCTCATTGGTCCCGTTAACCAGGAAGACCGCGGCAGAGGCGGCCATCGCCGCCGCCACGCCGCACTCCGCCTGGCAGCCGCCCTCCGCGCCCGATACCGTTGCATTCCTTGTAATCACCGCGCCCACGCCTGAAGCCGTCAGCAGCGCCAGCTGGAGTTCTCCGCGCGACAAATCGTATTCCTCCCGCAGCCCGAACAGCACCGCCGGCAGAATACCGCATGCGCCCGCAGTCGGGGCGGCGCAGATGCAGCCCATGGACGCATTCACCTCGGAACAGGACAGCGCAAATGCCATGACACGGTTTGCCAGCCCCCCTGCAAGGCCTTTCCGGTCATTGGCATACCTTGCATGCCGGCTGGCCACGCCCGAGATCAGCCCGCCGACCGTTTCCAACGGACTTTCCAGCGCACGCATAGCCGACTGCTCCATAACCGAAAGACGGGTATCCAGCCGCATCAGCAGCTCATGCTCCTTGATTTCGGAAAGGCGCATCTCCTCCTCCGCGATGATCCGCCAGAGCGGCTGCTTTGCCTCGGTTGCCTCCGCGAGGAGACTTGTCAGATCTTTATACATACAGCAATCCCTCCATCGCATCCGCAAGGCTTTCCACCGTACCGATCACCTGCACGCGCTTCACCCCATTGACCCAATCGATGTCATGCAGGGTCATATCGTCGATATTCTGGTCAACCTCAATGATTGTAAACGCCATATCGCCGCGCGATTTGCGTGCAAGCTGCATACCGGCAATGTTGATGCCGTTGAATGCAAGCGCGCGGGTGATGCCGCTGACCACGCCCGGAACATCATGGTGCTCAATCATGATCGTGTTGGTCTGCGCAGTCAGCGCGGTCTCATATCCGTCAATCCGGGTGATAACAATCCGTGCACCGCCGATCGACGATCCGATGATCTCACGTTTGCGGCCGGACAGCAGCGTAAACACCATCTGTACTGTGTTTTCATGCACGTTATCCAGTTCCACGCGATGGAAGTCATAGCCCATGCCGGTTTCTTCCGCCAGCCGGAAAGCGTCGCGCAGTCGCTCATCGTCCGGCCGCATGCCAAGCGCACCGGCAACCAGGGCACGGTCGGTGCCGTGTCCTGCGCCGGTGTCGGCAAAAGAGCCGTGCAGCCCAAAAGAAACATGGGTAAACGGCTCGCCAATGATTTCACGGCCGACCCTCGAAAGCGCAGCTGCACCCGCCGTATGCGAACTTGACGGGCCGATCATAACCGGCCCGACAACATCAAAAATGCTGATATCCATTTTTCGTTTTCATCCTTTGTCATTTTATTTGGCGCTCTGCCGGAGCCGCGCCGCTATTGCGCCGCCGGGAAGGAATAGCGCAGACGCGGCGTACGCGCAGCGCCGACTTCGTCCGGCCGGCCCACACAGGTAGTCTGCGGCGCGCTGTGCAGGGCCGCAGGATCGCTCTGCGCCCTGTCTAGAATTTCATGGAGGATACGCGCGGCCTCGTCCAGCGCCGCACGGCCCTCGGTTTCCGTCGGCTCCACCATCAGCGCCTCATGCACAATCAACGGAAAATACATCGTCGGCGGATGAATACCGTAATCCAGCATTGCCTTTGCGATATCCATCGCCGTAACGCCAGTCCGCTTTTTCTCATGCTCCAGCGTAATCACAAACTCGTGCATTACCCCCTTAGAAAAGGCGATGTCAAACCGGTCCTGCAGCAGCGTCATCAGGTAATTGGCATTCAGCACCGCATTTTGCGCGGCCTCCGGAATCCCCTCACGGCCCAGTGACAGCAGGTAAGACAGCGCCCGCACGACCACCAGGAAATTGCCGTAAAACAGCTTGACCCTGCCAATACTGGCCGTGCTCTGTTCCAGCGTAAATCCACCGCCCTGCTCCACCGCCTGTTCCCCCGGAAGGAAGGGCGCCAGGAACTGCCGGCATCCCACCGGCCCTGCGCCCGGCCCGCCGCAGCCGTGCGGCGTTGAAAATGTTTTATGTAGATTCAAATGCACCACATCAAACCCCATGTCGCCGGGCCGCACAATCCCCATTACGGCATTTAGATTGGCCCCGTCATAATAACACAGGCCGCCCGCGTCATGTATGATGTTTGTGATCTCCAAAATGTTTTCATCGAACAGGCCAACCGTATTCGGGTTGGTCAGCATCAGCCCGGCAGTATCCGGCCCGGCTGCCGCCCGCAGCGCATCCAGATCCACACAGCCCCTTTCGTTGGATGGGATCGACACCACATCATAGCCGGCCATCGCAGCAGAGGCCGGATTGGTGCCGTGCGCCGCATCCGGAACCAGGATCTTTTTGCGTACCGTATCCTGGCGGGAAGCGTGATATGCCTTTATCAGCAGCAGCCCTGCGAACTCGCCCTGGGCCCCAGCCGCAGGCTGGAAGCTCATAGCGTCCATCCCCGTAATCTCACAAAGCAGCCGCTCGGCCATGCACAGTACTTCCAACGCGCCCTGGATTGTCTCGACCGGCTGCAGCGGATGCAGCCCGGTAAAGCCGGGAAGCGCTGCCATTTCTTCATTGATACGCGGATTATATTTCATGGTACACGAGCCCAACGGGTAAAAGCCATCATTCACGCCGTGCGCCTCTTTGGCAAGCGCCGTATAGTGGCGGCTGATATCGATTTCGGCCACCTCGGGCAGACGCGGCGGGCAGGACCGCAAAGGTGCGGCGGGCAGTGCCTTCGGCACATCGCACGGCGGCAGAAGGCCGCATCGGACGCCTGGCCGGCTCCGCTCAAAGATCAGTTTCACGTCTCACACACCTCCCGCACGACTCCGACCATTTCGTCAATCTGCGCCTTCGAACAAAGTTCCGTAACGCACCAAAGGATCCCGCCGTCCACCGGCAGGCCGCCCAGAATGCCCTCCGCCTCCAACGCCGCCAGTACCGCGTCCGGCGTAACGGGCAGGCGTGTCACAAACTCATGGAAAAACGGCGGCGCATACGCTAGCGAAACCCCTTTGATCTCACACAGCCGGCCGGCCGCATACTGCGCCTTAGCAGCACACTGCTCGGCCGCCTCACGCAGCCCCCCCGGCCCCATCGCAGAGAGATAGGCCGCGGCCGTCAGCGCACAAAGCGCCTGATTGGAACAGATATTGGAGGACGCCTTTTCCCGGCGAATATGCTGCTCGCGCGCCTGCAGCGTCAATACAAACGCGCGGTTTCCGCGCGCGTCGGCCGTCTCCCCGACAATTCGTCCGGGCAGCCTGCGCATCAGCGCCTTTGTACAGGCCATGAACCCCAGATACGGCCCGCCAAACGCCAGCGGCATTCCCAGCGGCTGCCCCTCGCCAACCGCAATATCCGCCCCCTGTCCGGCAGGGGTCTCCAGCAGGCCGAGCGAAATCGGGTTGACGCTGAGAATCAGCTTTGCGCCAGCCGCATGGACGGCCTCGGCCCGCACCTCTTCGATCAGGCCGAAGAAATTGGGCTGCTGCTGCAGTACACAGCAGACATCGGGCGCCAATGCCGCACGCAGCGCGTCCGGATCCGTGCGGCCGTCCCGAAGGGGGATCTGCTCAACCGGCACGCCCGCGCCAAAGGCATACGTCTGCACGGTTTCTATCACCTGCGGATGTACTGCAGCCGAAATCAGAATTCTTTGCCGCTTACGGTCACGGCACATAGCGGCAGCTTCCGCAGCGGCAGAGGCCCCGTCATATACCGAAGCATTGGAAACGTCCATACCGGTCAGCTCACAAATCATCGTCTGATATTCAAAAATCGACTGCAGAATGCCCTGGCTGATCTCGGCTTGATAGGGCGTATATGCGGTCAAAAATTCCTCCTTGGCCGTCACGCCCCTGACAATTGCAGGAATGTAATGACGGTATGCACCCGCCCCGCGGAAAACGCTCCGGAACACTTGGTTTTTCGCGGCCAGCGCTTCCAGCCGCCGCCGTACCTCCAGCTCGGAAAGGCCCTCCGGCAGGTCAAGCGTCCCGGCCCGCACAGCCGCCGGGATCTGCGAAAACAACGCCTCCACAGATGATACGCCGACAGCCTGCAGCATCCCCCCGCGCTCGTCCGGACTGCTCGGGATATAGCCCCCCACGTTCACCCCTCCTCTTCGGCACAGCGTTTTTCATAAGCATCCGCATCCAGCAGCTCTTCGGTATCGGTGATGCCCGTCACCTTGATCAGCCACGCGCCATATGGATCCTCATTGATCAGCGCGGGATTGTCAAGCAGCTCCTCATTGACTTCGGCTACCTGTCCTGTGACCGGACAATACACATCAGACACCGCCTTGACCGACTCTACATCGGTAAACACCTCACCCGAAACAACCATATCCCCGACCTCGGGCAGATTGATAAAGACCAGGTCGCCCAGGGCGTCCTGCGCATAATCGGTGACGCCGATCAATGCGGTGGAATCGTCCAGAAAACGAACCCATTCATGACTTTTTGCATATTTCAGCTCTTTTGGGGTGTTCATTATAAAACGCTCCTTTCCCTGTGCCCCGCCCCAGCCCTACAGCTGGGACAACGCAAAACCAATGTTCTATTCCTCCGGAAACCGCCCGGCGTATCCCAAACGGCGGTTCCGTTACGGCCGCTTATAAAACGGCAGCGGCACGACCTCCATGGCGATCTGCCGCCCGCGAACCTCAGCTTCGACGGCATCGCCCACGGCGCAGCTCCCAGCCGAAACCAGGGCCATTGCAATCCCCTTGCCCAGCAGCGGACTGTGCGTACCCGAAGTGGTCTGCCCGATGGGGCGCCCCTCCCGGCATACCGTACAGCCTTCCCGGACGATCCCACGCCCGGTTACGGCAAGTCCGATCCGGGTACGCGCCGGCGGGCTGCCTGCAAGCAGGGCATCCTTTCCGATAAAATCAGGCTTCTCCAGCTTGACAGCAAACCCCAGCCCCGCCTCCAGCGGCGAAACCGATTCCTCCATCTCATGCCCGTAAAGCGGCATCGCCGCCTCCAACCGCAGGGTATCACGCGCCCCAAGCCCACAAGGAAGAATCCCCTCCGCCGCCCCGGCTTCCATCACGGCATGCCAAAGCGCAGGGGCGTCCGCCGCCGCGCAAAACAGCTCATATCCGAGCTCACCGGTATAACCGGTACGAGAAATGATGGTCTCCAACCCGGCGGCCGGAACCCGGACCGACAGCGAATAGTACCGGCTTGGGATATCCTCCTCACGCGCCAATATTTTCAGGATCGCCGGCGCTGCAGGGCCTTGCAGCGCAAGCAGCGCGATGTCGTCCGACCGATCGGAAAACCTGCAGTCCCCGGCCAGATGCGACCGGATATGCGCAGCATCTTTTTCCCGGTTGGCGGCATTGACCACCATAAGATAAAGCGTCTCGCCCAGCCTGCACACGACAAGGTCGTCGATCACGCCGCCCCCCTCGCCGCACATCGCGGTATAGCGCGCCTGGCCAATGTACATGTTGGTAAAATCATTCGTCATCAGGCGGTTTAGGCAGCTAAGTGCATCCAAACCCTGCAGAATAAACTCGCCCATGTGCGACACATCAAACAATCCCGCCTGCCTGCGAACCGCCATATGTTCCGAAATTACGCCCGAACCGTACTGCACCGGCAGCAGCCAACCCGCAAACGGCGTCATGCGTCCGCCAGCAGCGCAGTGAATCTCGTAAAGCGGTGTTTTCCGTTCCATAACAAATCCCTCCTCATGCTTAAAAATGAAAAAACGACAGCCATGTGGCAGGGCGCAACTCGCCCGCCGCATCTCTGTCGTTTGGCCTGAAAGATTCCCGGCGCGGGGGCGCACGGTTGCTTCGTTGGCGCCGCGGGCACGCCGCGGCTCTCCCGAGGTTCGTCAAATACCGGTCCTTCTGCCTGAGAGTTTGCACTGCGGTTTACCCCTTCGGCGCCGAAAACGGTCTCTCCCGATATTCTCATACGCATATTTTCCAGGAAGGACCAATACGGCCTATTTCCCAATATTGGAACATGCTTCCAAACAGGCATGTTCTATATGTATAGTATATGGGTTAAACCCCACAATGTCAACCTAAATTTCGCGGTTTTATTCAGCAATTTATACGAACACACGCACCGCCTTTTGCAGCAATTCATCCTATCGCCGTCAACGCGCTCTCAGGCCGGCCACACAAACGGCCCGCTTTTCCTGCGGCAGCGCAAAAACCGCTTGCCAGCGCCGCTTCTCAGAGGTAAAATAAAAGGGCCCTGCCCCGCCCGCCGCACGGGCGAGCGGGGCGCATGGCATTGGAAAAGGCGAAAACGGGGAGGCTGTGAATATGAACAAAGAATTGGAAAGGCTATTGCGGCAGCCGGTGCAGGCAACCGCCCGGCAGGCGCTTGGCGGCGGCTGGTCTTCAGGCACGGCAGAACTGAACGGACAGCGCTGGCCCTGCTATATACAGGGCGCAGGCGAATTGGCCGTTGCGGCGTATGGCATCCGGGCAGACGGCAGCGCAGTGCTGGTCTGCAGCGCGGGCAAGCCCATCAAACCCGAGATTTTATCTGCAGCCGGCCCATGCGAGCATCATACAGCCTGGACATGCGAATATGAACACAGCTGCGGCGCGCTTCTGTTTACCCAAACGGTGGACGGGCGGCGCTGGCTGGTCATTGAAGGGTTGGGCGGCCACATCGGATTTCCCAAAGGGCACATGGAACTAGGGGAAGATATCCAGGCAGCGGTCGCCCGCGAGCTCCGGGAAGAGGTTGGTATCACCAACTATACTTACATTGATGGTTATCGGGTTGATTCCGAGGTGATCACGCGCAAAAAACGCCGGAAATTGGTTACCTATTTTCTTGCGTCCTTTTCGCTTTCCCGCAATACGCTCCGGCGTCAAGAAGAGGAGCTGGCAAACCTTTGGCTGCTCCCCTATGAGGAAGCGCGCAGGCGTGTAAACACCAGTCTGGACAAACAGCTTTTAGACCAGGCACACCGCCTGCTTTCCGCCAAAGAATAATAAAAAACCGCCGCGCAGCAGACTGCGCGGCGGCAAAAAAAACAATTTTTCATAGGACCGGCGAACCTCTGCAGAGCTTTGCCGGACGCGATGCGTCAAACCGCACGCGTTACCTTGCCGGAACGGAGGCACCGAGTACAAACGTTGACATGGCACGGAGTACCATCGACCACGGCCTTGACACGGCGGACGTTTGCCTTCCATGTCCGGTTGGAACGACGATGGGAATGGGAAACCTTGATCCCAAAGCTCACACCCTTGCCGCAAATATCGCACTTTGCCATTTTCCTGCACCTCCTTACTCCTGACGTTACGTAACGAATATCATCTTACCATATTTCTGCGAAAAATGCAAGCATAATCTTTTAAAAAAGATGAAAGGATATATTTTAGGCAAAATGTAGAACACAAGGATTGAAATGCCTGAAGAATTCGTTTATAATAGAGACATATTTCGAGGTAAGCAGGAGGAGACCCTATGAAGCTAAAGGAATTTGGCGTACAGCTTGGCAGTCTGGTACAGGAGTTTGGCCTTGAGGTCGTATACGCCCCCGAAAATTTTGAAAAAATAGAGATTACAAAGGATGACGTCAACCGTCCCGCACTGCAGATGGCGGGCTATTTTGACTTTTTTGACCCCAACCGTCTGCAGATCATCGGCAAAGTAGAAACGACCTATGTCGGTCAGTTTACCCCCGAACAGCGCCTCGCCGCATTTGAAAAGCTATTCTCCACCGGCATTCCCGCGCTGATCATTTCGCGCAATATTGATATTTATCCCGAATGCCTGGAAGCCGCCCAAAAGCACGGCACCCCTATTTTCCGAACAAATGAATTCACCTCAACCATTATGAGCGCCATCATCGCTTCGCTCAAGGTCTCGCTTGCCCCGATGATCCAGCTGCACGGCGTGCTGGTCGAAATCTATGGCGAGGGCGTACTGCTGCTCGGCGATTCGGGCGTCGGCAAGTCCGAGACTGCCATCGAACTGGTCAAGCGCGGCCACCGGCTGATCGCAGATGATGCCGTCGAGATCAAGCGCGTCTCAGACAAGACGCTGGTCGGCACGGCCCCCGAGGTGATCCGCCACTTTATCGAGCTGCGCGGCATCGGCGTCATTGACGTACGCCGTATCTTCGGTATGGGCGCAGTCAAACTGACCGAAAAAATCGAGCTGGTCATCAACCTGGAAGCTTGGGAGGATGGCAAAATGTACGACCGCCTTGGCTTAGAGGGCCAGACCACCAGCATCCTGGACATCGCCGTCCCCTCTTTGACCATCCCGGTCAAACCCGGACGCAATCTGGCCGTCATTATCGAGGTTGCCGCAATGAATAACCGGCACAAAAAAATGGGCTTTAACGCCGCGCAGGAGCTGCAGGAGCGCATGCTGAAATCCTTCGGCGGCTGAGGCAAATCCCAGAACCGGACAGCAAAGGAGCATCAAAAGGATAACATGCAGATCGTAGCAGATTTACACACGCACACAAACGTTTCCACACACGCCTATTCCAGCTTGGCCGAGATGGTACATGCAGCGAAACAGGCCGGCATGCTGGCCATCGCCCTGACCGACCACGGCCCCGCAATGGAGGACGGCGCGCACCAGTGGCATTTCGCTAACCAGAGTATTTTCCCCCGGGTGATGGATGGCGTCGTGGTCATCCGCGGTATGGAATGCAATATCCTCCCGCCCATGGGCGCGGTCGACCCGATCGAATACAAATATTATAAAGAGCTGGAATATGTGATTGCGTCCTTTCACGACCCGATCTATAAACCGGCGACCGTCGAAGCGCATACCATTGCAATGGAGGGTGTCCTGCGCGACCCGGTCATCACGACGCTGGGCCATCCGGGCACGCCCGCATTCAAATTTGATTACGAGCACATCATTTCCCGCTGCAACGAATCCGGTAAAATCGTAGAAATCAATAACAACTCGATCAATGTGCGCCGCGGCTGCCAAGAGAACTGCCTGGAGATCGCCCGCCTGTGCAAAAAGTATGAGGTGCCGGTTGTGATTTCAAGCGACGCGCACATCGCCTATCAGGTCGGCAAATTCGACAATGCACTGGCGCTGGTGGAAGAAGCCGGCATCCCGGAAGAGCTGGTCATTAACTCCAGCAAAGAACGGCTGGCCGCATATTTCCGCACCATCCGGGGGCTCGACCTATTCCCGGACGCCTGACCGCCGGATGCATGCCAAACGGACTTTCCGTCAACAATCAGCTTTAAGCCCTGCTGCAATGAAATAAAGACGAACTAGAGGAGGACATGAAAAATGAAAATCGGCATCGATCTGGGCGGCACAAATCTTGTAGTAGCACTCTGTCAGGAAAATGGGGAAATCGTCAACAAGCTGTCGGTCCCCACCAAGACCGGCGACCCCGACGGGTTAAAGGCTGACATGAAGCAGCTGGCCAAAAAGGTATGCGACGGCCGCGGCATCTCGTACAAGCACGTTACCAGCATCGGCCTCGGCGTGCCGGGTTCGTTTGTCAAAGAAACCTGCACCTTTGAATTTGCAACCAATCTACAGATGCGGGACGTCTGCTTTGCAGATACCTTCAAGCCGGAGTTTAACGTGCCGGTATATATTGATAACGACGGCAACTGCGCGGCCCTTGGCGAGGCGCTGCGCGGCGCCGGCAAGGGCGCGCAAAACGTCGTTATGGTAACCCTTGGCACAGGCGTCGGCGGCGGCCTGGTCATCGACGGCAAACTGTACACAGGTACAAACAACATCGCCGGGGAGGTCGGCCACATGGTCATCGTTGCCGGCGGGGAGCAGTGTAACTGCGGGCGGCGCGGCTGCCTGGAGCGGTACTGCGCAGCCACCGCCATGATTCGCATGGCAAACGAGGCGATGGACGGTACGGCAGAGGAGAGCAGCCTGCGCGAACTCCGCGAAGCAAATGGAAAGATTAGCGCCAAGGATATCTGCGACGCCCGTGATGCAGGCGACGCGCTGTCCAACCGCATCTTTGATAAATACTGTGATTATCTGGCCTGCGGCCTTGCAAACCTGATCAATATCTTGCAGCCCGACTGCATTGTACTGGGCGGCGGGGTCTCCGGCTACGGCGATAAGCTGCTCACACCGGTCCGTGAAAAAACCAGCGCGGAACAGTTTAAGGTTGGCGACAAAACGACCCCCATCGTGATTGCGACCCTCGGCAATGACGCCGGCCTGATCGGCGCCGCCCTGCTCAAGCGGTAAAGCGCCTCCGGCGCGGCCTGTCAAAAACCGTTTTTAACGAAACGGACTTTCCCCGTTCGCCCTCCGCCCTTCCCCCTGCAGCCGCTGCAAAACAGGGGGACTGCAGTTCTGCAGCGGTTAAAACCCGCGCCTCATACGTGTTTTGGGGACGCCTTTTGCGTAACAACGTATCCCGCAGGGCGGCGCACGGTACAGGGGAACAACTTCTATTGGAATCGTCAGGAATCCGAAAGGGGCTGCGAGCGAACCTGTCCGAGGGTAACAGCGGCCGCCCTTGGGTGTATTGGCAATTTCTAAACGCCCCTGCACCAGCGCGGCCCGATTCTCCGACAACTACGGTTTTCTGAAAACAGCGCTGCGGCCTCATCTGTTTTGAGGCCGCAGCCGCTTTTTTGCGTTTCATCTCTGTTTTCACAGGGCAATTCCGCGCAGTATGCCGGAAGGCCGCATCAAAAAAGAGGGCATGCAAGGATCCGCGCGCTGCCGCGCCGGCCCTGACATACCCCCTCGTTTTCCCTTCCACGACCCTTCGAGGGAGGGCCGCATAACAACCGGGCAGGATACTGCGTCCTCTCTATGGAGACCGCCTGCGTTTTCATTAAATCTGATAATCCCAGAATTCCTCTTGCAGCAATCCCTGCGTTTCTGGCGCGGGCCTGCCGCTGCTTTTCATCTGCAGTTCCGGATTTTTGACGCTGACCTTGGTTTTGCTGGGAATCGACTGTGTAATAAACGCATTCGACCCCACCACAACGCCCTCGCCAATTACGGTCGCCCCTCCCAGAATGGACGCGCCTGAATAGATCGTGACATCGTTTTCGACCGTCGGGTGACGCTTGGCATGATGCAGCGACTGTCCCCCCTTGGTGCTCATCGCGCCCAGGGTCACCCCCTGATAGATCTTTACACGGTCACCGATCTCTGTGGTCTCCCCGATGACAATCCCGGTGCCATGATCGATAAAGAAATACTTGCCGATGGTCGCGCCCGGGTGAATATCGACACCGGTAATCGTGTGGGCATGCTCCGTCATAATGCGCGGGATCAGGGGGACGCCCAGCAAAAACAGCTCGTGCGCAATGCGGCTGACCATAATCGCATACAGCCCCGGGTAACATAGAATAATCTCATCCATGCTGTATGCGGCAGGGTCGCCGTCAAACGCCGCCTCTACATCGGTGTCCAGGTATTCACGGATATACGGAAGGCGCGCTATAAATTGCTCTGTGAGCATGGCTGCACGTCCGCGCGCCTCCCCTTCGGAAATACCGCCGTGCTGCAGCGCCTTGCCGATCTGTTTCCGAAGATGATAATCAACCTCCTCCAACACACTGCCAATGTAATACGAGATCGTGCCGCCTTTTGGCTTTGTCGTACCAAAGTATCCCGGAAACATTACGATCTGAAGCTTTTTTAAAATTTCAATCACGGTGTCGCGGTTTGGCTGGCTATTTACGCCAATCTTGCAGATGGCTGGATAGCGCTGATAACTCTCAAGCAGCGCATCCACCACGCCGCCCAGCGAATAGGGCGTCTTCTCCATAGGTTCCTCCATTTCTGCGGACAGACATCCGCACAGGCATTCTTCCTGCCGCGGCCAGGTGCTGTGATCCCGACGGCATACTTTAAATGGCGCGGCGCTGTCCTTTCATTTACAGGCAGATGTTTGATTCAGGTTTATTATAATATGGCAGGCAGGCGAATGCAAGCCAAAAACAGGCGCACGCGCGCAAACACACAGAATACGCCGCCGGAGCAGGCGCTCTGTGAAGCGGCTCCCCTCCCGCCGCTTTCCGCTCAAAAAAGCAAACTTCCAAAATTTTTTAGAAATGATGTCCAAATTTGGCGCCCTGCGTACATATAATAGTAGATGGTAAAACAACATGCGCTGTCATCAGGGCCATGGCTGAGGCGGAATATACAAAAAAGGAGGGACGTCAATGCAGCCAGAACAGGAAGCTTTTCTGGAGAAACTGTTCCGCGGGCACTTTAACGAATTGGAACTATATGCCTATGCGCTCCTAAAAAACCATGCAGACGCACGGGAAACCGTGCAGGATGCCTTTCACACCGCCTGCAGCAAAATTGACGAACTTACAGAAAGCCCGAATCCTGTCGGCTGGATGCACTTAACGGTCAAGAATACCGCCAGAAACCGGATAAAACAAAGAAATCGTGAGTTAATGCTAGTGATGCCGCTCACCGAATATCTGGAACTTCCCGCAGATGCGGAGTTTGACAGATCCGAATTTTGGGAGCAGTGCCGTTCCGTGCTGACCAAAGACGAAATGGAACTTTTGGTCAGCGTCGTCGTAGACGAAACGCCGTATTCTGTCAAGGCAAAAGAATTGGGCATTACCATGTGGGCCTGCTATAAGCGGGTAAAACGGGCGCTGGAAAAACTGCGGCAGGGTCTGGAGGATAAGAACTGAATTTGTTTTTAAAAAGCCGCTGTTATTGTACATAGCTGGACAGGAGGTGACCGACCATGGTACAAAACCGGTATGAATACCTAGAGCGGCTGCGTATCGAGCGGTTGGAAAGCTTATTGGAGGCGGCAATTCAGACAGAACCGGAGGACTGCGGATATATTGATGCCATCCTCAGAACAATGGCGGCAAAAGAAAAAGCGCACCCGACCGGACGGGTCTCCGATATAGACGAAGCATGGGAGGAATTCCAAACCTGTTTCCATACGGAAGAAGGCCGCGGGCTGTCCCTTTACGGCGCAGCGCCCAGACCATCCCAAACCACCCCGCCAAAGCGCCGCGCCACCGTCCGGCGCCTATGGCAGACGGCGCTTATCGCTGCGGTTTGCCTGTTGGCGAGTATCGCTGCCGCACAAGCCGCCGGAAAGGATTTCCTTGGGGCGTTGGCGAGCTGGTCGGATGAGGTGTTCAGCTTCGGCGCAGTACAGCCCGGAACAGTCGATACACCACACATTTCCACAGACGAAGAAAATGCCTTGCAGGCCACGGGGACCGGCCGGGTTGTCCGGATTCGGACCGCTGAGACCGTACCATATTCCTCCTTGCAGCAGCCATTGGACGCCTA
>CANPPM010000011.1 GCA_947575935.1 uncultured Butyricicoccus sp.
TAGCTTCTCGGCTTGGGGCCCAGCGCAATGCCGCCGTGGGTCCACTGGGGGGAGCGGATCGAGCCCTGACGCGCGCGGCCGGTGCCCTTCTGCCGCCACGGCTTGATGCCGCCGCCGCGCACCTCGGCGCGGGTCAGCGTAGACTGCGTACCCTGCCGACGGTTTGCCAGATGGTTCTTTACTGCCGCATGCATAACCGGTACGTTCGGCTCGATGCCGAATACCGCCGCGTTCAGCTCGATTTCGCCGGTCTTCTCGCCGGACATATTATAAACTGCTACTGTAGGCATTTCTGTTTCCTCCTCCCGTTACTTTCTCGCCGAAGCCTTCTGCGGGTTCTTGCTGACGCCTGCCGCCGGGCCCTTGGCAACCGGGTTCTTCTTCACGGTATCCTTCAGATACACGATACCGCCCTTGGGGCCGGGAATCGCGCCGCGGACCGCGATCATATTCAGCTCGGTGTCCACCTTGACCACGTCAAGGTTCTGCACGGTCACCTGCTCATTGCCCAGGTGACCAGGCATCATTTTGCCCTTCATGATCTTGGACGGGTCAGAGCACGCGCCCATGGAGCCCTGATGGCGGTGCATCGGGCCAGCGCCATGGCTCATGGGGGAGCGGCCTGCGTTCCAGCGCTTGATAACGCCCGCAAAGCCCTTGCCCTTGGAAATGCCGGTAACGTCCACATAATCGCCCTCAGCGAAAACGTCTGCGCCCAGCACGTCGCCCACCTGGAAGGTCGAGCAGTCCTGCAGACGAAACTCCTTCAGATACTTCTTCAGCGCATCGCCAGCCTTCTTGAGGTGTCCGAGCGCGGGCTTGTTGAGCTTACGCTCCTGCACGTCCTCAAAGCCGAGCTGAATGGCGTTATAGCCTTCCTTTTCGACGGTCTTGATCTGGGTCACGACGCATGGGCCCGCCTCAATGACGGTCACCGGGATGACCTTGCCCTCAGCGTCGAAGATCTGGGTCATGCCGACCTTCTTGCCGATGATTGCTTTCTGCATGGTATATTCCTCCTTAAAGGTTATTGGTTGACCCGCGCATTGGACTCGCGAGGCCAACTTGACCCTGCCGCGCGAATCGCGGCCAGGTGCAAACCGGAGGCTGGGTTGGTTCCCCCGGCTTGTAAACATAAATGAATTGGGACGCCCCTCCCTATACAGGCGCGGAAGGAGCGAACGCCGCTGAAGCGCTGCAAAGCAGCTTCAGACAAAGCGCGGTTAAAGCTTGATCTCGATATCGACGCCTGCAGGCAGGTCAAGGCTCATCAGGCTCTCTACCGTCTTCTGCGCCGGATTCAGGATGTCAATCAAACGCTTGTGAGTGCGGCGCTCAAACTGCTCGCGGCTGTCCTTATACTTGTGTACCGCGCGCAGGATGGTGACAATCTCGCGCTCAGTCGGCAGCGGGATCGGGCCGGACACCTTGGCGCCCGTGCGCTTGGCTGCCTCAACGATCTTCTCGGCGCTCTGATCGATCAGCTCGTGATCGTAAGCCTTCAGACGGATACGGATTCTTTCTGCGTTTGCCATAATGGATTTTCCTCCTCGTACGATTCGCCGTACATGATTTATGATTGCGACCCGTTACGGAGAGAAACTGCAACCCCGCCCCGCGTATCGCGGCCGGGCATGAAAATAACCGGGCGCACTTGTAGTGCTTCGATCCGGTCAATAAAACATCAGCGGTTCCAGCCATCGGCCTGGAGGCGCACGCGCCGCCGGTTCCGAATTTACGCGGGAACATCATGTTGCTGCCGCCCGGGACCCAAAAAGAACGCCCCGCCGGCCGATTAGCAGTTGTCTCAACCGCCCGATTGTCGGACCTACTCCGCTGAAGTTACCCGGAAAAATACTCCGGCAATCTCCAGCATCATCGCATGACTGCGGAAACCGCAGTGCTTACTTAGCATATAACAAACTTCGCTGGAAGTCAAGAGCTTTTGTAGAAATTTTTCTAATTTTTTTGTAGGAAACGTCAAACAAGGTATTCTGCGCAGCCGGCAGGCGAAAGGGAGCTCCTAGCCCGGCCTTTCCGTCCCAACGGTTTTGTCTTCAGCACATTCGAACAGCTGCCGTTATCCCCTGTTTTTTGAGAACGTAACATCCGCACAAAAAAACCAAGGCTTTTGTCCGGCCATACGCCGGCGCTGCAGGCCGCTGTCCATACGGCGGGTGAATCGCTGAAAACACAGGGCAGCCTGTTTCGCAGGGAACGCGGAATCCTGCAGAAAAAAATCACCCTGAAATTTTATTTCGGGGTGATTTTTCGCCGATACGGCTCCCTTCCGGAAGCGTCCTGCTTTACCTTGCCAGATATTTTTTCAAATACTGCCCTGTATAGGATTGCGCACAGGCGGCAACCTCCTCCGGCGTACCCGCACAAACCAGCGTACCGCCCTTATCCCCCCCCTCGGGCCCGAGATCCACGAGATAATCAGCGGTTTTAATCACATCCAGATTGTGCTCAATCACCACAACCGTGTTGCCGGTCTCGACCAACTTCTGCAGCACTTCGACCAGCCGGTGCACATCGGCAATATGCAGTCCGGTCGTCGGCTCGTCCAGGATATAAATCGTCTTTCCGGTTGATCGCTTGGACAGCTCGGTCGCCAGCTTGGCACGCTGGGCCTCGCCGCCCGACAACGTGGTCGAAGACTGTCCCAGCTTGATATACCCCAGCCCGACTTCCTGCATGGTCTGTAGGCGCCGTGCGATCTTGGGCACATTCTCAAAGAAAACCAACGCCTCATCCACCGTCATGTCGAGCACTTCATAGATGTTTTTTCCCTTATAGCGCACTTCCAGTGTTTCTTTATTATAGCGCTTGCCCTTGCACACCTCGCAGGGCACATAGACGTCGGGCAGGAAGTGCATTTCGATCTTCAGCAGGCCATCGCCGCCGCACGCCTCACAGCGCCCGCCCTTGACATTAAAGGAAAACCGCGCCGGACCGTAACCGCGCGCCCTAGCATCCGAGGTCGAAGCGAAGAGCTCCCGAATATCATTGAACACACCGGTATAGGTTGCAGGGTTGGAACGCGGCGTCCGCCCAATCGGCGCCTGGCTGATCTCAATCACCTTGTCAAGGTATTCCTCCCCCTCCAACGCGTCATGCGGGCCAGGACGGGTCTTGGCCCGGTTCAGGTCGGCCGCCAACCGCTTATAAAGAATCTCGTTGACAAAAGAGGACTTACCCGAGCCCGAAACGCCGGTCACACAGGTCAGCGTCCCCAGCGGGATCGAAAAATCTGCGTGCTGCAGGTTATTCACCGCAGCGCCGCGCACGGTCAGCCATTTACCGCTTCCTTTGCGGCGCACCTCGGGCACCGGAATTTTCCTACGCCCGCTGAGATACGCCCCGGTGATCGACTTGGGGGACTGAATCAGCTCGTCAACCGTGCCCTCAAAAATGACCTCGCCGCCGTGCACGCCCGCCCCCGGCCCGATATCAACAATATAATCGGCGGCGTACATGGTATCCTCGTCGTGCTCCACCACGATCAGGGTATTGCCCAAATCGCGCAGGCGCTTGAGGGTAGCCAGCAGCTTGTCGTTATCTCGCTGATGCAGACCGATAGACGGCTCATCCAAAATATACAGCACGCCCATCAGCGAAGATCCGATCTGCGTCGCCAGCCGGATGCGCTGGCTTTCCCCGCCTGAAAGCGTGCCTGCTGCACGCGAAAGCGTCAGGTACTCCAACCCAACCGACTGCAGGAATCCAAGCCGGTTCTGGATTTCCTTCAAAATGCGGTCGGCGATCATATGCTGCATTTCGGTCAGCTCGAGCCCCTGCAGAAAAGCAACGGCCTTCCCCACCGATTTTTCACAAAATGCCGCAATATTCAGCCCGCCGACCGTAACCGCCAGGATCTCCTTTTTCAGCCTCCGGCCGCCGCAGTCCGGACAGGGCGCCTCGTTCATGCACTCCTCAATTTCGGCACGGATATATTCGCTGTTGGTTTCCTGGTAGCGGCGCTCCAGGTTCGGGATAATTCCCTCAAAGGGCTGCCGCATTTTGCCGCCGGAAAATCGCGCCACAGACAGTTCCAGCGCCTCCCGGCCCGTCCCGTAAAGCAGCGCATGCAGCCCCTCCTTTCCGATCTCCTCGATCGGGGTATCGACCGTAAAGCCATACTTTTCCCCCAACGCGTCAAAATACATCCGCGCGATCGAACCAGGGTCACAGCTTGACCACCCGCTCGCCTGGATCGCCCCGCCCTTGATGGAAAGCCGCGGATTGGGGAGCACCCGGTCAGGGTCAATCTTCATTTGCACCCCCAGGCCGGTACAGGTCGGACACGCGCCGTAGGGATTATTGAAAGAGAACATCCGCGGGGTCAGTTCTTCAATCGAGATCCCGCAGTCCTCACATGCATAGTTCTGGGAAAATGACAGCGTCTCCCCACCGATAATATCGGCCAGCACCAGCCCGCCCGAAAGCGCGCTCGCCGTTTCCACCGAATCGGCCAAACGGCTGTGGGCATCCCCGCGGACAACCACACGGTCGACCACGACCTCGATCGAATGCTTCTTATTTTTTTCCAGCTTGATCTCCTCGGAAAGATCATAAACCACGCCGTCAGCACGTACACGTACATATCCTGATTTTCGCGCGTCAGCAAACACTTTCACATGCTCGCCCTTGCGCTGACGCACGACCGGCGCAAGAATCTGCAGCTTGGTCCCCTCGGGCAGCGCCATCAACCGGTCAATGATCTGGTCGATTGTCTGCTGATGAATTTCTTTCCCGCATTTTGGGCAATGAGGCGTGCCCACCCGCGCCCAAAGCAGACGCAGGTAATCGTAGATTTCCGTCACCGTTCCCACGGTCGAACGTGGGTTTTTGGAAGTCGTCTTCTGGTCGATTGAGATCGCCGGGGACAAACCGTCGATATAGTCTACATCTGGCTTTTCCATCTGCCCCAAAAACATCCGCGCATAACTGGACAACGACTCCACATAGCGCCGCTGCCCCTCCGCGTAGATGGTATCGAACGCCAACGACGACTTTCCAGACCCTGACAGCCCGGTCAAGACGAC
The DNA here is from genome assembly GCA_947575935.1 of uncultured Butyricicoccus sp. GTDB lineage: Bacteria > Bacillota > Clostridia > Oscillospirales > Butyricicoccaceae > QXXE01. The sequence goes on from CANPPM010000011.1 coordinate 5,049, forward strand.
CAATTTATCCCGCGGCAGCTTGATATCTATATTCTTCAGGTTATGCTCCCTGGCCCCTTTTACAAAAATGTGTTCCTGCATGAATGCTTCCCTTCTTTATGATTTGGAGAATACGCCGACCTTTTGCCTGCTTTTCTCCTCCAGCTCCCCTTCCAACGCCTTGATCTGATCGCGCAGCTCGGCAGCCAACTCGAATTCCAGCAGCTTGGCCGCTTCCTTCATCTGACGGGTCAGCCGGGCAATCTCAGCCTGCGCCTCGGCCCGGCTCAGCTTTTTGCCGCGGCCCCTGGGCAGCTTGCTCTCACTAGAGATTTCAATAATATCGTGCACATTCTTATGCACGGTCCTTGGGGTAATGCCATGCTTTTCATTAAACGCCTGCTGAATGGCGCGGCGGCGGTTGGTCTCGTCAATCGCACGGCGCATCGAACCGGTCTCGCTGTCCGCATACATAACGACCTTGCCCTGTGCATTGCGCGCTGCGCGGCCAATGGTCTGCACCAGCGAGGTTTCCGAGCGCAGAAAGCCTTCCTTATCCGCATCCAGAATCGCGACCAGCGATACCTCGGGCAGATCCAGCCCCTCGCGCAGCAGGTTAATACCCACCAATACATCATACAGCCCGAGCCGCAGATCGCGGATCAATTCCATACGCTCAATGGTTTTCACATCATGGTGCATATAGCGGACCTTAATGCCAACCCCTTCTAAATAGCCCGTCAGATCCTCCGCCATTTTTTTGGTGAGCGTAGTCACGAGCACGCGCTCGCCGCGCGCTGCACGGGTATGAATTTCGCCAATCAGATCGTCAATCTGCCCTTCGACGGGACGCACCTCGATCTCGGGATCCAACAGACCGGTCGGGCGAATCACCTGCTCAACAATCTGCCCCGAACGCTCGCGCTCATACTCCCCCGGCGTAGCGGAAACATAAATCACTTGATTCAGCCGCTCGTTAAATTCATCAAAATTAAGGGGGCGGTTATCCTGTGCCGACGGCAAGCGAAACCCATTTTCAACCAGGCTCAACTTCCGGGCGCGGTCCCCGTGAAACATAGCGCGCACCTGGGGCAGCGTAACATGGCTCTCGTCTACGATCAACAAAAAATCTTTGGGAAAATAATCAATCAGTGTAAAGGGCGCGCTCCCCGGTTCTCGTCCGGCAAGCACACGGGAATAATTCTCAATACCGCTGCAAAAGCCGATCTCCTCCAGCATTTCAATATCATAACGAGTCCGCTGCCGGATCCGCTGGGCCTCTACCAGCTTTCCATTGGCCTCAAACCACGAAACGCGTTCTTCAAGCTCCCGCTCAAGTTCCCGGATAGCGGCCGCCAGTTTATCCCTTGGCGTAACATAATGGCTTGCGGGATAAATCGCAGCATGTCCAAGCGTGCTGACCGCAGCGCCGGTCAGTGGGTTGATCTGACTGACGCGGTCGATTTCATCCCCAAAGAATTCAATGCGGATACAGTCGTTATCGGAGTATGCCGGCCACACCTCGACAACATCCCCCCGGACGCGGAACCGATTGCGCTCAAAGGCAATATCATTGCGCTCATACTGCAGTTCAATCAGCTTCCGCAGCAGTTCATCGCGATCCTTTTGCATGCCCGGACGCAGTGAAATGACCATATTCTTGTAGTCTATCGGATTTCCCAGGGAATAAATGCAGGAAACCGACGCAACGATGATCACATCTTCCCGCTCATTGAGCGCCGAGGTCGCCGAGTGCCGCAGCCGGTCGATTTCATCATTGATGGAAGAATCCTTTTCAATGTAGGTGTCGGTCGACGCAATATAAGCCTCCGGCTGATAATAATCGTAATAGGAAACAAAATATTCTACTGCATTTTCCGGGAAGAACTCCCGCAGCTCCGAGCAGAGCTGAGCCGCAAGGGTTTTGTTATGCGCAAGCACCAACGTCGTCCGCTGGGTCTGCTCAATGATATTGGCCATCGTAAAGGTCTTGCCCGAACCGGTCACGCCCAACAGCGTCTGCTCATCCAGGCCATTTTTCACACCCGCGACAAGCGCCTCGACCGCAGCCGGCTGGTCGCCCGCCATCTGATACGGGCTGACGATCTTAAATTTCCCCACTCGTAATCCCTCCTGAAAAACGCTGCCGGATTGCTCCGCAGACGGTGCATACAGGCTCAAAAATCCGACGGACATGCCGCCGGATCCGCCAGAACGCGCATTGCATGGCAACCAGCCGGGTTATGCCCGCCGGAATGGGCTGAGGTCGCCGTTTTCGCGCATAGAATAATAGGTCCCGCCCTCCCCAAAAATCACGTGGTCAAACAGAACGATTTTCATCGAATACAATACGGTATGCAGGCCGTTCGTCGCAGAAAAATCACTGCCCGACGGAAAGGCCTCCCCCTTCGGATGATTATGCGCCAATACCACCGAAGCGGCGTTGACATTCACGGCACGCTGCACAATCTCACGGATGTCCAGGCTGCTGGCATTGACCTGCCCCGGCGGGAATTCCACATGCCCGACCACAATCCCCTGATTGTCCAAAAACGCGGCCATCACAACCTCCTGCTGACGGCCAAGATATCTGGACCGAAAGAACGCGGCCGCCTCCCCGCTGGAGGTAATCCGCTTCCAACTACTCTGGCGCTCTGCCTGCTCTCGCTGGCAGCGCACCCCAATCTCACAGCACAGCTTCAGCAGCAGCGCGCTCTGCCGCCCGCATTCGGGCACGGCCGAAAGGCTGTCAAGCGGCGCCTCGAACACCTGTCCAAAGCTGCCAAAGGCCTCGATCAGGCGATGCGCAATCGGATTCGTGTTTTTCTGCCGGTTTACAAAATAAAGCAGCATCTCAAGCAGTTCGTGGTCGTGAAAACTGTCAAAACTGTGTTTGCTGTCCCGCAACACGCGGTCCCACATCCGCTTCCGGTGCCCGGCGTGCACCTCTTTCGTTTTGCCCCCGTCCGACGCCGCCTCACTGCCGGTAGACCCATCCGCACGCATCCTCTCAGCCCCTTCCAAACCCCTTCTTTCCGGCAGGCGTCCTCCCTGCAGGCGCCTGCCGCCGCCGCGCATTCCGCCATTTCCCGGACAGGCCGCAGCCATTTTCTGCTATTATATCACGGCCGCTATCGCGGTGCAAGATGAATATACCCCGCTGCTGTCGATAAAATACGCGCACAAACCGGCGTATCCCGCAGCGCAGGGAAGGGCACGGTCGGACTTGGTGCAGTATCGTGCGGGCGGAGCGATTTAGCCATCCAGATCACATCCCGCCACAGACCAAACTTAAACATACTGTCCTGATAGGAACCGGAAATCACAAAGCCCATCGCACTGTGAAACTTGATGCTGCGCTCATTTGGCGAAGTGATGCCGACAAAAATATTATAATACCCCTGTGCCGCCAACAGCTCAAAAATAGCCGTATACAACGCCCGTGCAACGCCGCGCCTGTGATAAGCCGGGGCAACATAAATAGAGGTCTCGGCCGACCATTGGTATCCCGCGCGCGTCCGGTGCGGGGACGCATAGCCATACCCCGCTAACTCCCCGTCAATTTCACAGAGCAACCAGGGCATCTGCTGCGTATAGGTAAGAAGGCGCTGCAAAAATTCTGCAGGGGCCGGGGCTTCATATTCCGATGACACCGTGGTTTGCTCCACATAAGGCGCATACAGGGCCAGCATGGCCGCCGCATCGTCCTCCCCGGCCTGACGTATCACAATCTGGGACATCGCGGTCGTTCTCCTCCCGAAAGTCAAATGATAAATGGACGGACGGCGCCCGCACACGCCCACTTCAGCGGGACTGCATATCGTCCGCGCCGCTTATGGCCCTGCTGGAAAACAGGCTGCCGCACAGCCGCTTGCGGCTATTATATCACAGGACCCAACAGAAAGAAAGCAAAAATTTCAACGCCCCTCCGCCCTGCCCAAAGCGGCACAGTCCCTCACCGGCCGATTTGCTGTCCAGACAAGGCGGCAGCCCGGGCCTGCGCCCGCGGCTGCCGAAAATTGCCTGCAACTTTTTGCAGGAATCCGGCACCCTATTCCCAAGCCTTGCCCGCGAAGCGCCGCCGGACAGGGCCGTAATCCATCCCCCAAAGGAGGCAGCGCCATGCACCAAAAACTGACCCGCCCAGAGCGCAGCTGGATCTTGTATGATGTCGGCAATTCGGCCTTCATCCTGCTGGTCACAACCACCATCCCCCTCCTGTTCAAAGGGCTCGCCGGAGCAAAGGGCATCGACACCGTATATGCCACCGGGCTATGGGCTTCCGTCACGGCGGCGGCCGTACTCCTTCTCGCCCTACTCTCCCCGCCCCTGGGGGCTCTGGCAGACTACAAGGGCATGAAAAAAAGACTTTTTGCCGGCGCGCTTGCGCTCGGCCTGCTCGGTCTTGGCGGACTGTGCGTCACCAGCAGCCCAACGGTCTATCTCGGCTGCTTTATTGTCGCCCGGCTCGGATATGCGGCCTGCAACGTGTTCTATGACGCGATGCTGACCGACGTGACCACCGACGACCGGCTCGATATGCTCTCTGCCGCCGGATACGCATGGGGCTACGCCGGCAGCTGCATCCCCTTTCTCGCCGGGATCCTTCTCCTCTTTTTCCAACCCTTCAGCTGGACTGCTCTGCAGTCCGCCCGGGCTTCCTTTGCCCTAACCGGAATCTGGTGGGCGGCACTGGCCCTCCCGCTGCTTCGCAATGTCAGACAGATACACTGCCTGGACGACCGTCCGGACAAGATGCGGCACACCCTGCTGCGGCTGCGAAGCACCTTCCACAGGCTGCGGCAGGACCGTCAGCTGCTATACTTCCTCTGCGCATATTTCTTTTATATCGACGGCGTCTATACCATCATGAGCCTGGCTACAACCTACGGCGCTGAAGCCGGCATCGACCAACTTCAAATGCTCTTGGCCCTGCTGCTGACCCAGCTGATTGCCTTCCCCTGCGCGCTGCTGGCCGCTAAGGCGGCCCGAAAATGGGGCGTTATCCGCCTGCTGCGCCTGTCTGTTATCGCCTATATGGGAATCTGTGCATTCGGCTGGCAGCTCCGCCAGGCGTGGCAATTCTGGGTGCTTGCAGCCGCGGTCGGCATGTTCCAAGGCGGCATCCAATCTCTTTCCCGCTCGCACTTTGGCCGAATGATCCCCAAGGCAGAGGCGAACGAATATTTTGGGCTGTTCGACATCTTCGGCAAAGCCGCCGACTTCCTCGGGCCGGCCATCGTTGCTTTCTGCGCATTCGTATTTCATTCGTCCAGCTATGGGATCCTGGGGCTGCTGGTACTGTTCGCGGCCGGTTTGTGGTTGCTTGGCAAAAGCGAGCATGCAAAATCTCCTTCAAACCATGACGCCTACCGCCGATAAAGGATCACAGCGGCTCGCGGCAAACGTCCAGCCGGCCAACATCCTTTATTCCTCGGGCTCCGGCAGCCGGTACCCCCGCCGCTCCAAGTAATACGTCAGCGCAAAGCGTATCATATCCTCGGTTACACCGAAATAGTCGGACAGCTCCCATGCGGTGGCACAGCCGCCCTGCACCGCACGCTGCAACTCCTCGAAAGGGATCGCACGCTCAACCGCCCACTTATTTGCCCGATATTCATGCCGTTCAACCGTGTCCAGCGGACAAAGGCGGGTATAAAAACCGCCGTATTCGCAGTGCCCCAGCTCATGCGCCAGCCGGGTCTGCAGCTCCTTGCCCTGCAGCGCCGGATCCAGGCCGATGCAGCCTGCCCCGTCTTTTGGAATCGACACGCTCCTGGTCTCCGGCAGCGGAAAGTAAACGATCTCGTGCCCCTGTTTTTCTGCAATACTGAAAAAATCACGTTTTATCTCGTTCACGCTCCTTTACAAATTGTGCGAAACGCTTGACCTCATAATACATCTCGTCCGTTATCCCCTCCGTACCGCCAAACAGCGCAAAACGCAGCTCTTCCTCGGTTGCACCCGCTGTCCGCGGCTTCTCCTGCCGCACAGGCGTTTCCCCATACAGCTCGCCCATTGTAATACCGAAATATGCGCACAGCCGCTGTGCGACCTGCCCCGTCGGCCTGGCATCCGGGTTCCGCCGCCAATAGGTAACGGTCGATTTATTCACCCCGGCCTCCTGCGCCGCTTTGCTCGGCGTCACGCCCCGAAGGCTGCACAGCTCCTGAAACCTGCTGAAAAACACAAAACTCCTCCTTCATTTTTGTGCACAACAAACAAGTTTAGAATTTTCAACCTTCACGCTTGACAAGTTTAAATATTTATACTATAATAAAGGTGTGGTTGAAACATTCAAACCATTGGTTGGCTGATGGCTTGCTTGCAGCTCCATTATAACACAACAGTTGAATGTTTTCAACCAAAAAGTTGAACAGAATTGGAAAACTTGTTCCTACCCGCTGCCGTGCCGTACAATGTACTGCATGACAGGCCAACCTTTGGGGCATTTTCCAATCTACCACAGAATCTGTCCTATAAAACGGACACGTAAAAAATTCGCAAAAACTTTTCTATTTTAGATGTTGTTTGAAACAGGAATGCATCTCCAATCACAAAAAATTTCAACACCAGATCAAACCCATCTGGCGCAGAAATGAAAGAATGGGCTGCAAAAAAACTGGCAAAACAAGAAGGTAAAAGGAGGTTTATCCGGGGATATGCCACATGTTTCAAGCAGGAAAAGGGTCTGCTAGGCAGGCCGCCGGACAACATGACAGGAGGATACCGATGATGACATGGCTTGCAAACCAACACCACGCCGCCCGTACGCAGAGGCCGCTGACGCCGGGGGATGCTCCCGCCGTTGCGGAGATACGCTAATGCCCCGCGCGCCGGTCTGCCCGTTCTACGGGCACACAAAAAAGGAACGCCTGGTTTGTCTGCAGGGCGGTGCTGACACAACAGGCCAGAACGAGTTGACAATGCATTTTCCCAACCAGATGTGCCGGGTACGGTACTGGGTAAACTTCTGCTGCGGCGACTGGAAACGATGCACCCTTGCCTCTGCCCTATGGGAAGAATACGAAAAAGAGAACGGTACTCCCACAGCCGCCTGTACTGCGCGCCGCGCCGGGGCTTGACACTTCCGCCGGAAATATGTAAACCATATTTTAAGTTTTAGTTGACATTCATAGGGATTGTGTTATACTGTTTGTAAACCATTTACAGAAATTTAGTTTACAGCAAGGAGTGTCCCCTAATGAATGACAAAACAAGATCCCTGGTGCAGTGCGCACTGTTTGCGGCGCTGCTCGCAGCATGTTCCCAGTTGGTGATCCCACTGCCTATGATCTCGATCAATCTGGCATTGTTCGCTGTACATCTGACCGGCGCAGTGCTTGGCCCCAAATGGGGCGTCGCATCCGTGCTGGTGTTCGTAGCGTTGGGCGCATGCGGGGTCCCAGTATTCATGGGGTTCCAAGGCGGTCTGGTCTATCTGTTTGGCAAAACAGGCGGCTATGTGCTTGGATATGTGCTGGATGCTCTGATTGTCGGACTTTGGACCCGCAGGCTCGGCAATTCCATCCCCCATCTGTGCGTATGCATGACAATCGGCCTGGCAGCCTGCTACACCTTTGGCGCCGCCTGGTTTATGTTCCTGACGGGAATGGGACTCTGGCAGAGTCTCATATACTGTGTTTTCCCCTTCCTGATAGGCGACGCGGTCAAAATCGGCCTGGCAGCCGTACTGACCAAAATCCTTGCGCGCCGCGGCGTATTTGCATAAGCCCCCTTTCCTTGCCGGGGTACTTTCGGAAGCCGGAAAGTATCCCCGGCATTTTTTCTATTTTTTCAATTCAGAAAAATAATTTTTTATACAAACCGCCAAAATCAGAATTTTCAAAAAAAATGCATTGACAAATCAAGTTAGCTGATGTAAACTTTTATCCAGATCGGGTTAGCGCACACTAACTTCCACCCTAACACTGAGACACAACTAATCATCAGCAGCATTTTTAAGGCTTTTTCAATCGCTGCCATACGCAGAAAGTACCGGCTGAGGCGATTGATCCAGCTTCTACATGAAGAAAGGAGCCGTGACCGGCATGCCGCTTACCATGGTTGATACCGGTGCAGCAAACACCGTAAAGCAGATCCGCGGAAAAGATGATACCCGCCATTTTTTGGCCTCTCTAGGCTTCACCGAGGGGGCGACGGTTACGGTCGTCTGCTCATTGGCTGGTAACCTGATCGTTCAAATCAAGGATTCCCGGATTGCTCTGTCACAGCAGATGGCATCCCGCATCCTGGTATAGCCCGAGGATATACGCAGCGCGCACTATAGTCCCATCTGCGCGGGCAAAACGGTACCGACGGGCCGGCACACCCGAAACCTACCTTATTTTTCCATGCCCATCCGTTTAGCACTCGCAGGGAATCCGAACTGCGGCAAAACCACCATGTTCAACAGCCTGACCGGCTCGGCGCAACGCGTTGGCAACTGGCCAGACGTCACTGTCGAAAAAAAGAGGGGCGATACCGCGCAGACAAAGGGATACGGATTATGGATCTACCCGGCATTTATTCTCTGTCTCCCTACACGCTTGAGGAAGTCGTCACACGCGACTATCTGATAAACGAGCCGCCCGATGTCATCGTAAACCTGGTCGACGCCTCCAATCTGGAGCGCAACCTGTACCTGACCACCCAACTGCTCGAAATCGGCATCCCTGTCGTGGTCGCGCTCAACATGATGGACATCATACATAAACAGGGTGGAACGATTGACGCCGCGGCACTGTCCCAAGCGCTCGGCGTCCCGGTTGTCGAAACCTGTGCCATCCGCAGCGAAGGGCTTACACAGCTGATCGAAGCTGCCAAACAGGCGGCCGGGCACACAGGGCTTCCGTCACCGGTTCCCGGATGCAGTTGAAGCGGCGTTGGAAGAAATCTCTTCCCTTCTTGACGGCCAGGCCCGCCCCGGACAACGCCGCTGGTTCACAGTCAAACTGTTTGAGCGAGACAAAAAAGTCCTGGAACAGCTCCATCTGTCTGATGCCATGCGGCAACATCTCGAAGAAATCATTCATCCAGCCGAAAGCACCCTTGCGGACGACGCCGAGTCCCTGATCGCCGATGCGCGCTATGCCTGGATTACAGAGGCCGTGAAAGGCTGTGTCAGAAAAGACCGCGCCCGCCTAACTGCCTCCGACCAGATCGACCGAATCGTTACCAACCGTATTCTAGCGCTGCCGATCTTCGCAGCAGTTATGGTACTGGTATATGTGATCGCGGTCACCTCACTCGGCTGTGATCGCGGTCACCTCACTCGGCGCGGTCTTAACCGACTTTACCAACGACGTCCTGATTGGGGAATGGATCCAACCCGCCGTGCAGGGACTTCTGGAGCATGCCGGCGCCGCAGATTGGCTGACCGGATTGATTGCGGATGGTATCGGCGGCGGCGTTGGTTCGGTCATCGGATTTGTACCGCAGATGCTGGTACTGTTCCTGCTCGAAGACTGCGTCTATATGGCGCGCGTCGCATTCATCATGGACCGCATTTTCCGCCGCTTTGGCCTGTCCGGGAAGTCCTTTATCCCCATGCTAATCGGAATGGGCTGCGGTGTGCCAGGGGTGATGGCATCCCGCACAATCGAACGGGACCGCGACCGAAAGATGACCATCATAACCACGACCTTTATCCCCTGTGGCGCGAAAATGCCCATCGTTGCTCTGCTGGCAGGCGCAGTCTTCGACGGCGCCTGGTGGGTTGCCCCCTCAGCATTCTTCATTGGCATCTCGGCGGTGATCCTGTCCGGCATCCTGCTCAAAAAAACCGCATGTTTGTCGGAGAACCGGCCCCGTTTGTCATGGAACTCCCCACCTGCCAACGGCAGGCAACGTACTGCGCGCCACCTGGGAACGCGGCCGCTCCTTCCTTCAGAAAGCAGGCACGGTCATCACGCTGGCCTCAATTCTGGTATGGTTCGGCAGCTCCTTTGGCATGACCGAGAAAGGTTTTGGCATGGTCGCAGAAATGGAGGACTCCATCCTGGCAGCACTTGGCGGCGTAGTCGCCGTGGTTTTCCGTCCGCTGGGGTTCGGCGCCTGGCAATCCTCCGTTGCAACCCTCCTTGGGCTGGTCGCAAAGGAAGAGGTCGTCGGTGCTTTCGGCACGCTGTACGGGGTCGCCGGCGATGCGCTCGGACTGGTCGAAACGGGGAATTTTAGCGCACTCAGCGCAGTTTCAACGCACTTTACCGCACTTTCTGCCTACTCTTTTATGGTGTTCAACCTGCTTTGCGCACCCTGCTTCGCTGCAATCGGCGCAATCCGCCGCGAGATGAACAACGCCGGATGGACCTGGTTTGCCATTGGCTATCAAACGGGCTTTGCCTACTGCATCAGCCTGATGCTCTATCAGTTTGGGCTGCTTCTGTCCGGCGCAGGCTTTGGCATCGGAACTGCTGCGGCACTCCTGATCCTTGCCGCTCTGCTGTGGCTGCTCTTCCGCAGATCGCCGGAAGACAGAGCAGTTTCACCTTGTTCGGCAAGGACCGTCCGTACCTAATTTCTTTTACCGTTTTCCTCCATCAATGATTTCCATACAGACCGAGGCCGCCCCTACCGGGCGGCCTCGCGTCTTATCCAAAACCTGCAGTTCCTCATCTCCGCCAAACGCTGTCTGGCATCCCAGCCTGAGCCACGCCCCTGCGTGACGATGCTGCTTCAGGTTCTTCTGCGTCCTTTATGCACGCTTCGCATTCTTTCTCATATCCAAAACAACAGAACCCACAATAATTAGGCCCTTGACAATATTGGTCATATTATCATCCACTTTCAGCATAACAAGGCCGTTATTGATAACGCCAAGGATGAGAATGCCAGCCAACACCCCCGAAACACGGCAAATACCGCCTGTATGGGAGGTGCCGCCAACAGTTGCCGCCGCAATGGCATCCAGCTCATAATTCAAGCCAGAGTTTGCCGGATCGGCCGAACCGGCACGGCCGGCGAGCAGCATACCGCCGACTGCCGCACAAATGGAACACCATGTATAGACAAGGATCAGATTTTTTTCTACATTGATGCCTGCTACCCGCGCCGCCTGATCATTGCCGCCAATGGCATATACATTCTTTCCAAAGCGGGTCTGGGTCAGCAGGAAGGCAGCAATCGTAAACATAATGATAAACACAATGACAATCACCGGGAAACCGGCAATCTTCGCCGAGCCAGGATAGCGGAAGCTGTCCGACAGGTTCGACACCGGCCGGTTGGTAAAAATCTTTGCGGCCGCACGGCAGATCAGCTGTCCGCCAAGGGTCGCAATAAACGGCGGAATCTTCGTGTAGGCAATAATCGCGCCATACACTGCGCCGATGGCCGCACCCAGCGCAAGCCCAATCAGAAACACCAGCGGCGCGGGAAGCGGCCCTACCCCAGGGAGCACCGCATTGGCATAATCGGCCGGCTGTACCAGCGCCGCTGTTATGCATGCAACCAACCCTGCCGACGATCCGATAGTCAGGTCGATCCCCTTCGACAAGATGGCAAACATAACGCCGAAAGCCATGATCCCCTTCACAGCCTCGCCCGACAACAGCGTCAGCATGTTATTAACGGAAAAAAAGTTGGGCTGCGCGATACTCATGATGATAACCAGCATAAGCAATACCAGCCAAATAAAATTCTGTGAGATAAATTTTTTGCTGTCGAATGTCTTGTTCATGGTTACCCCTCTTTCTTAATGCGACGCTGCGTGATACGGTTCTTCACTGGTCGCATATTTCAGAATCAGCTCAGAGGAAAAATCCTCACGGTCTACAACCGCTGTCATCACCCCTTCGTGCATCACGACGATACGGTCGCTCATCCCCATGACCTCGGGCATTTCAGAGGAAATCAGAATAATCGCTTTCCCCTCGCCGGCAAGGCGTGTAATCAAAGAATGAATTTCGGATTTTGCACCCACATCAATTCCGCGCGTCGGTTCGTCCACAATCAGGATGTCCGGGTTGGTCAGCAGCCAGCGCCCTACAAGCACTTTTTGTTGGTTGCCACCCGAAAGGTTCTTAACCGGGGTATCCACGGTAGGGGTTTTCGTGTTGAGCTTCTTGATATATTCTTCTGTATCCTCGCGCATCCGGTGATGCTTCAGCGGAAATCCATAATGCTTCAGATGGGCCAACACCGTATTATCCCGGACGCTGAGCAGACCCACAATCCCATTTCCACGGCGGTCCTCGGTCAGCAAACCAATTTTATGCGAAATTGCCTGCTCCGGGGAGGAAATATGGATTTCTTTCCCATCCTTATATATTTTGCCCCCGGTTTTGGGGCGCATACCGAACAGTGTTTCGACCGTTTCGGTGCGCCCTGCGCCCACCAGCCCGGCAAACCCGAGGATCTCCCCCCGATGCAGCTCAAAGGAAACATCCTTCACCGCACGTCCAGAGGAAAGATGCTCCACCTTCAGTACGGTATCGCCAATCGGGCATTGGATCTTGGGGAACATATCCGTAACTTCACGTCCGACCATCAGCGCAATCAGACGGTCGACGTCCAGATTCTCCGCTCGGTCCGTCATAATAAATTCGCCGTCGCGATAAACCGTAATATCATCCGAAATGCGGAAAATTTCATCCATCTTATGAGAAATATAAATGACTGCGACATTTTTTTCTTTCAGCTCTGCAATGATCCGGAACAGATGCTCTACTTCCGTCTCAGTCAGCGCGGAAGTCGGTTCGTCCATAATGACGATCTTGCTGTCATAGGAAACTGCCTTTGCAATTTCAACCATCTGCATTTTTGCGACGGAAAGATCCCCCATCTTTGCATCCGGATCCACATCCAGCCCCAACTTTTGAAACAGCGCTACGCTGTCTGCACGCATCTTCTTATGATCCACCATCAACCCATGCCTCGGCAAACGCCCAAGCCACAGATTCTCACTGACGCAGCGCTCCGGCACAGGGGACAGCTCCTGGTGGATCATGGAAATCCCTGCGTTCAGCGCCTCCAGCGTATTCCGGAAATGCACCTCCCGGCCCTCAAATACGATTTTCCCCGACGTTGGCGCATGTATGCCGATCAAACATTTCATCAGTGTGGACTTTCCCGCGCCGTTCTCCCCCATAAGGGTGTGGACACTGCCCGGCCTAACCCGAAGCTGCACCCCCTTCAGTGCGCGTACCCCGGGGAATTCCTTCGTGATATCGCTCATTTCAAGGATGTACTCTTGACTCATTTCTTTTCTCCCTGTTTTTTTGATTGGTTCAGCAAAGCGGCGGTCCTCCGATTATCAAGAAAGGAACATTGCGTACAATGTCCCTTTCAGCAGCTTCTTAAATCAGTCGAAATCCGCTACGTTTTCTGCGGTGACCGGCTCATACGGTACCCATACGATATAGGGGCAGTCTGCATCGGTTTCAAACCCGGTATTTTCATTGACAGGTTTTCCTTCAAGCAGGTTGATCGCAGCCTGCAGCGCGCCTGAACCCTGGCCGTTTGCGTTCTGGTAATTGGTCATATTCAGCGTGCCGTCCTTGATCGCCTGACGGCCGTCAACCGTCGCATCCGATCCCACGACCGGGATGGTTTTCGGGTCAATCCCCTGCGACAGCAGCGCTTCGATTGCCCCCAGTGCCATTGCGTCATTATTGGAGATAATGCAGTCAAACTCAGTTGTTGTCAGCAGCGGAGAAATCATGTTCATAGCTTCCGCACGGTCCCACTTTGCTGCAAGCGGCGCGGCTGCTTCGG
>CANPPM010000012.1 GCA_947575935.1 uncultured Butyricicoccus sp.
ACAAGAACGCAGCGTCGGAATGCTGCCGGACAGCTTGAAGGCAACTGTATTGCGGAAGACGCGTTGTGACTGTGTGTCTTGAAAGAGAGCGTAGGCTTGTTCCAATTCGGTCCGATGCGTCTGCACATAGGATCGGTCAAACAACCCGTTTCCACAGACCGGTACGTCCGGTGCAAATAGTGTAAAGCGCGTGTCCAGCGTATCAAATCGTTTGAGTAGTTCGGGCTGCTGGCTTGCAAAACTTAGCACAATTACCAGATCTTCTCCATATTTCTGCACCGCTTCCTCCAGCCGCAGAACGGGAAAGCCTGCAAAGCTGTGTCCGCGCACAAATTCGTCGCTGGCGAAAACCCCAGAGGCCCGAATCCCTTTGCTTGCGAAAACACGGAGGATCTTCTCCGCACCGTCACCCATTCCATATAATAGGATCGGCCGGGTTTCAGATTCCAGCATTTCCCATACAGTTTGTCCGCTTTGCACGATTAACCTACCTCATTTCTATGGTTTCCTTCTATATTATAGTCTTTTTCTGCTTTTTTGTAAAGTATCCGCAAAAAAAATCCATTTTTCGAGAAAATTTGTTGCGCTTTTCACGAATTTCCTCTATAATAGAAGTAGTTCGTAAAGTAAGGAGTGGCGGCAGTGGGAAAAAATAAGATTCTGGAGATGAGTGCGGACGAACTGTATGAGGTGGATGGAGTCGTTTTTGACGCGGACAGCTATGCACGGTACTTGCGGCATTGTGAGGCCGCAGAAGAAATGCCGCAGCAGGCGCCTGCTGCGGCTGAATCACTGACTTTTTGTACAGAGCCACAGCACATTGGCTGGTATCCGGAGGGGGGGGGACAGCCGCCGGTTCCAATTATGGCGGGGGCAGTGCCACCTGCAGTCTTGGAGGAAGTTCCGGCGCCGTTATATTTTGTTGCACCGGTACGTACAGTCGAGGTCATTCGGATACCGGTCGCTGGGCAACAGACGCTGGTTTATGGGGGAGGTTCCGGCTCTGGTTCTTATTTGACCTCATTCACCACTTCCTTTTTCACTTCATATCGTTATGGTTCTGGTTCCAGCAGCTTCTTTAGCTCCGGTTCCTGTATTTGGGGAGTAGGGGGATATGGACTGGAGCTGATCTGATGCGCGCATTTCATAGTACATGGACCAGGCCGTTCTTTGCGAGAAACCAAGGGGCATCCTTTTCGATGGAACCTTTTGAGTTGCTTACAACGGCATTATCTGCGCTGCAGTGGCGCAGGCTTGGCGGTTCCATCACAATGGTAACTGACGGTGCAGGCGCGGCTTATTATCGAATGCTTGGATTGGAGGTTCTATGGGATGGCGGGGTGCGGACTGAGCTTGACCGGATCCCTGCCGGGATTGATCCCTGTGTTTATTGGGCGGCAGGTAAGTTGTTTGCGCTGCAGCAGATGGAACTGCCCTGTGTTATGATCGATACTGATTTTATTGTGTGGCATGATATCGCCGGATTGCTGCAGGGTTACGACTGTGCTGCAATCCACAGGGAAGAGATCGTCGACAGCATTTATCCGTCGTTAGAGGCGTTCTCTTTCAATGCAGATCTGGGTCTCGCCGAGTTGGATTGGACGGTACAGCCGCTTAATACAGCATTGGCTTATTTTTCCAGCAAAGAACTGCGGGATCGCTACTGTAAAATGGCCATTCAAATAATGCGTCATTCGCCGGACGCACGGGATGCGTTAATTTATATGGTGTTTGCTGAACAGCGCCTGCTTGCTATGCTTGCCAGAACATACAGCGTACTCGAATTGTCTTCCGTGGAGGCGTTGTTTACTTCGGGGCAGAAACTGTTTACCCACATTTGGGGGTTTAAACAGCAAATGCGGGAATGTCCGGAGGCGCAGGATGCGTTTTGCAGGAGGTGTGCGGCACGACTTACCAGGGATTTTCCGGCAGAGACGTCGGTTATACGAAGGATCCCGATGCTGAAATCTTATTTTTAAAGGTGTAGAAACGTTTCAGGTTCTGTACATTGTGAAGGGATCCCGTCAGGCGAGCGGCTTTTTGATATTGGACATCGAAAGGAGATGGACCGCTTGGACGAGCTTGAAAAGTGTATGGCCGGGAAATGGTACGACTGTCATGCGTCTGTGTTTTTGGAATATAAGGAGAATGCAAGAAAGCTGCTTAGACAGTACCACACACTTTCTTATGCGCAAAAGGATGAAAAGGTTGCAGTTTTGAAAAGTTTGTTGGGAAGCATAGGGAAAATGTGTCTATAGGACTTCCGTTCCTTTGTGATTATGGGAGAAATATCCATATTGGAAACAATGTATCGGTCAATATGAACTGTACGTTTGTGGACTGCAACAGGATTGAGATTGGGGATTGGGTTTTGATTGCTTCCAATGTACAGATCTATACGGCGGCGCATCCTGTTGAACTTGCACAGCGACAGACACCGGATTGGAAGCCTGGGGACGAAGCCTATTTTTGCCGAACCTTTGCCCTGCCGGTTTGCATTGGCAGCGGCTGCTGGATTGGCGGAGGGGCGATTCTTCTACCAGGGGTTACGGTTGGTAGCGGAACAGTGATTGGTGCTGGAAGTGTCATGACCAGAGACATTCCGTCCAATTGTGTTGCGGCCGGCAACTCGTGCCGTGTGCTTCGCCGGATCCATGGGGAAGGATCGGAATCACAGAATGGATTTTTACAGCAGCTTTAGGATAAGAAGCGCTTCCATCAGGCCGAAAAGGGAAAGAGGATTCCTGCGTTTGGCGTAGAGTATGCCAGCTAGTTTGGAGCGATCAAAAGATTCTTGAAAATAGTACAAATGTCTGGTATATGTAGACGATATATCGTGGAATACGCTTGCGGCTGTAGTGATCCGGCATTTTATCTTGTTGACCGCCTGATTTTCGGTGGAAGAAACAATTTTCGTTCAGGAAGGCCGTCTCAGGAGCCTTTGCTTGACGTTTTGCCGCTGCCGGTGATGAGAGTGGCCGGTTGCGCTGCAGTATATGATCAGTGATTTAATCGCTAAAAAAGCAGAGGTACCGTATGTGGCGCCTCTGCTTTTTGTTGGTTGTGGGCAGGACACGTTTGAAAATTTCGTTTTTCCAAAAGGCAGCCCTTTCGCTTTCACACAGTATCAATTTTACTTGTTGTACATTTCGAATTTCTGTGTCAAAACGTCTTACGGTTGGTTCGCTTTGTCAAGCGTTTAGAATATCCATAAACTCCTCACCGGTGATGGTTTCGCGTTCCAGAAGATATTGTGCCAGCTCATTCAGCTTGGCGGCGTTATCGCGTAGGATCATGGATGCTTTTTCATGTGCTGATCGTACGGCCGCAACGACTTCGGCGTCAATTTTGGAGGCGGTCTCGGCAGAACAGGAAAGAGAAGTATCGCCGCCTAGATATTGGTTGGTCACGGTTTCAAGGGCGACCATATCGAAACTTTTGCTAATGCCGTAACGGGATATCATGGCGCGTGCTAGTTTGGTGGCCTGTTCAATATCATTGGATGCGCCGGTGGTGACCGAGCCAAAAATCAGCTCTTCAGCGGCACGTCCGCCGGTCAGGGTTGCGATTTTGTTTTCAAGTTCTTCCTTGCTCATCAAATGGCGTTTCCCCTCGTCAACTTGCATCGTATATCCAAGCGCACCCGAGGTGCGCGGTACGATGGTGATTTTTGTAACAGGGGCCGAGTTGGCCTGCTTTGCAGCGACCAGCGCGTGGCCGATTTCGTGATAGGCGACGATCTCCTTTTCATGCTGGTTTAGTACAGCATTTTTGCGCTGGTACCCGGCAATTACTGTTTCAACGCTTTCATCCAGGTCATTCTGAATCACCGTTTGTCTGCCAAGCCGCACTGCGCGAAGCGCCGCTTCGTTTATAATGTTTGCCAGTTCAGCGCCAGAGGCGCCCGAGGTTGCCCGTGCAACTGCACCAAAATCTATTTCAGGATCCATATGCACCGTACGTGCATGTACCTGCAATATGGCTTTTCTGCCCTGCAGGTCGGGGAGTTCAACCGGGATACGGCGGTCAAATCGTCCAGGGCGCAGCAGCGCCGGGTCAAGGGACTCGGGACGATTGGTTGCTGCAAGGATAACGACGCCTTTTTTGCCGTCAAAGCCATCCATTTCGCTGAGCAGCTGATTTAACGTTTGTTCGCGTTCGTCGTTGCCGGCCATACCTGCGCCGTCTCTTTTTTTACCGATTGTGTCAATTTCGTCAATGAAGACGATGCAGGGGGCTTTTTCGTTTGCCTGTTTGAATAGGTCGCGCACTTTTGCTGCGCCCATGCCTACAAACATTTCCACGAATTCTGAGCCCGAAATCGAGAAAAACGGTACATGTGCTTCACCCGCAACCGCCTTCGCCAGCAGAGTTTTGCCCGTGCCGGGAGGGCCTACCAACAATGCGCCTTTGGGGAGCCTGGCGCCAATCTCATTGTATTTCTCTGGCTTGTGTAGAAAATCTACGATTTCACGCAGCGCATCCTTAGCTTCTTCCTGTCCGGCAACATCGGAAAAGGTTTTTCCAGTTTCGGTCTCTGCGTAGATCTTCGCTCCTGATTTGCCGAAGGACATCGCAGGATTCATGCCCCCCATTTTTTTGCTCATCCACCGGCTCATTAGCGCGCCGAATCCAAAGATCAGCAGTAGGGGGAATACCCAGGTCAGCAATGCATTTGCTAACGGAGAATTTTCCCGCGGGATGGGGGAGCCGTACTCTACGCCTGCTTCCAGCAGCCGCCGGTTCAGTTCAAGGTCGCCGGTCAGGCCGGTTTTGTAAAGCTTATGCTGATTCTCCTCAACTGGTACGCGAAACATAATTTGCCGTCCGTCTGCAGAGATTTCTGCGCGGTCGATCTGGCCCGCCTCCAGCATTTCAATGAATTGGCTGTAACCGACCTCGACGACCTGGCGGTTGGACAGATATGGCAGCAGCAGCGCGTTGACCAGCAGCATACACAGCAGCATGATACCATAAAAATACAATAATTTTTTTTGTGGTTTTTTCACGTCCATTTGAGCAGGACCCCTTTCAGGTTCGTTGAAGATATGTTACATATTGTATCGAAAAATATTTTGTGCGTCAATGTATTTTTTGTTTTATCTTTGTAAACAAAAAGAGATTGCTTTCGAAAATTTTTTGAGCGCCGTTTTCCGCGGGCTTCTTTTTATCATGTTTTTATAGATTGTGGGCATGACCATTAGGCATGAACAAAGATGCCGCCTGGACAAAGTGAATTAGGTTTTTTTTCAGTTTGGTTTCCGTGATTCTATCGTGTCAAATGGCTTTCCGATTCTCGGCCGGCTATTCTTCACGGTTATATTTATACAGTTGTTTCTAAAAAGAATTGAAAAAGGCTTTAAAACGTCTATGTTTTCTGATATAATAACACATAAGGTTTTGTAGCGACCGGTCATACGAGAAGGAGATATCCTGCGATGATTCAATGCTTTGTCAAACATGCTTATGAGCCAATTTTTACCGGGGAAAATCAGCCGCGGCTTTTATATGTCAGCCGGATTGATCCTGCTGAGAGCGCTTGTCCGCGTGTCATGCATGCGCACAAGGATTTTGTGGAGCTGATTTTGGTGCGCAGCGGGGTTAGTAAATACTTTATTGGAGACCGGCAGCAGTATGTCTGTCCAGGGGATTTGATCGTTTATAACAGCGGCGTCATGCATGACGAAAGCGTATGGGCTGAGCATCGGCTGAGTATCTATTGTCTTGCGATTGGCGGTCTTGCTATTCCGGGTCTGCGAAAGAATGCGCTTCTGCCGGACAGCGCATTGCCTGTATATTCTTGTGAGTCTTGCTTGTCGGTTCTGGAACAGTTGTGCGAAATGATGTTCGATGCGTTATGTATAGGAAGCTGCCAGTCAGAAAGATTTGCGCAGGCACTAATGGAGGCTTTCCTGATTCGAGTCTTGCCTATCCTCACTGGGGTGGAGGCAAATGAGGAGCCGGAAGAGGAACGGATGTTGGGGATACGTATCCGCAGCTACCTGGACGAGCACTATATGGATGCAATCGACTTGCCTGATATCGCAGATACGCTGAATATGAGCACCCATTATATGTCCCATGTTTTTAAACGGACATTTGGATATTCTCCGATGAATTATTTATTGCGAAGGCGTATTGGGGAGGCGCAGACGCTGCTGATTACGACCGACCTTTCGATTACTGAGGTCGGAGAACGGGTTGGATATGAATCGACCAGTTATTTCAGCACACAGTTTGCAAAGCAGGTTGGTATGTCTCCCAAAAAGTATCGAAAGATCTATGTGGTCCGGCAAAATGACAGCTGAGCAATTCCAAAAACGGATCTTGTCAAAAATATAACCGCGTATGGATTGGTTATTGCACGTTTCCAAGCTGTAATATGTGTTGTTCCTTGTATTTCGAATCTGAGCGATGAAAGATAAGGTAATTAGGAGTATGGAGTGATGGCGAAATTTCAGCTGAACCCTAATGAAACGCTGATCGGCAGCGGGCCAATGTCCCTTTATCTCAAACAGGGCTTGTCTAAAAGGCCGTTCTAGGGTAACATCTATATTACCGATCAGTGGGCATGTTTCAAAATCAGCATGATGCCCGGCGCTTTGGATATGGATTTGCCGTTGGAGAACATCAAGGGATTTTTGGCGTGCGGCGTTGCGCTGTTCACTCGGGTAACAATCCATAGCCGGACAGGAGAAAACCATTCCTTTACAGGTTTTCCAGCAGAGAAACTGAAAGGTTGGCTGAAGCAGTTGGGCGTTCCGAAATTATAACGTAATCAGCGTCGGATGTTATGGCGGACAGTTTTTGCTTGGGATTATTTGCTTCCTTCTATTGTAGGGATGGAAAGAAAGATAAGATAAATTACAAATTGAAGAGATAAATAGGCATGGATTTTGAAATGTTTAAGGAAGCCGTTCAAAAGGCAAAAACAAAAACCCCTGTGCTTTTTGAATTGAAACATGACAGTATTCCAACAATGAAAGAAATGATTGCTTTCCAAAAACAACATCAAATAATATTACCCCAAAAGTACGCACAGTTTCTTTTAAATTTTGGCGGCGGCTATTTTGGATACGCAAATATTTATTCTTTTGATAAAAATAGTAATTTTTTTATTTTCAATCACAACCCAGCTATAGTGAAAGATTTGCTTTTTATGGCGGATAATGGGTGCGGTGACTATTACGCGTTCCATGTTGAGGGAGGTATTTGTAAAGAAGAAATTGTTTTTTGCGATCATGAGGACAATACAGTACACCATACAGATTTTTCTGATGTATTGGAATATCTCGTAAAAATAGGATTACATCAGTAGGAACCGTATTCGTTTGCTAATGGAATATGCTCTCTCCTAAATATTTGTCATGTGGAACGATTAAGCACTTTTCGATTGGCCTCCAATAGCTATTATAAAGATTTTTTTGTGCTGCTCCATAGCTTTCTTTTGTATCAAATTCCCAATACAGCAGATACTTAACACTTTTTATAATACGGGTGATTTTAAGGGGCGGGAGTCCTTCTTTAATTTGTTCCATGTCTATGCGATACCCTCTTTTGAAAAAACGAAACAGAAGCAATCCCTCCTGTTTTTCCATAAAGCTTTTCGCTTCAAGCATCAGCGCTTCAAAGTCCTCTGTTTTTTGCGGCTTGACTTGATAAATACATATTTCAGTAAATGGCATATTTTATTCCTCCGTTATTTATTTTTGTAAGAACTGTCTTAATGGCTTTCGAAAACCCTGCTCGTTGCTGCGCCTCGGCAAACAACGCAGTTTCGGAAAAGATGGGCTAATGTGTATCGTTTGGCATATCTCGAATGGGGCGCTCTAAATACTGTGCTGAAATGCGATGTACAGCGTAGAAGCTGATTTGCCGAAAGCCGCAGTGTTTCGACAAACTGAGACCCGGATTCCATCTTTAGGAGTCCGGGTCTTTCCAACGGGTGGGATATGGTGCAGGCGATTCCGGCCCTGCTCATATGAAGTATCCGTTTTTGTACGGATACAGCCGGTCCTGTTCGTCGAAGAAATAAAGCGTGCTGCAAAAATGCAGGTTATTTATGTTGTTGCTAAAAATGAGTGTCGCCGCGCCCTCTGAGACTTTCTGATAGAGCATATAAAGAAAACGCTCTCGGAAAACTGGATCCATCAGTGCAAATGGGTTGCGGCAGACAAGCAGGCTCACGGGAAGTCTGGCCCAGCGCGCTAAGCAGAGCAGCTGCATTTGCTCGCCGGACAGGCCAAGCTGACTGATCGGCGTATGCAGAGACGGTGGTAGAGGGATGCCGAGTTCGAGGCAGGCTTCCCGTGTCAGGAATCGTCGGACGCGGGGGTCGATCAATGGGCCAATGCAGGCGCTGTTGCGTGGTGCAATAGAGAGATTGTCAGCAAGCGACAGGTTTTCAAACAGTGTATGGCCAGACGTCTGTTCGTCAATCAGCAGTACGCCGCGCCGGTGGGCCTGTTCACTGGAACGGGCGCGATAAGCCTGCCCGTCCAGCAGGAGCTGTCCGCGTGCGGCTGGGCGGTCCCTAATTAGCGTTTGAATGACAGCTTCAACCGGGGCCGGGCGTCGGTACCAGATCCCCGCGATTTCACCCGCATGAAGGCGCAACGAAAAGTTCGGCAGATGGGCATCCAGTATACAGCGTCCTGTAGTAGGTAGTTGTCGGGGGGGACATGGTAGGGGCGCGTCTCGCAGCCAGTCGGCGATTGGGGCGGAAGCCGCTTCACATGGCGTTAATGTGCGGATCGCTTGTCCGTGCCGAAGCAGGATGACCCTGTCGGAGAAGGAAGGGATGAGCTCGGGGTTGGAAAACAGAAGGAAGGACAGTCGCTTAGCTTGAAGTTGTTTTAAAAACTGCTGTACTTGTTCCAATTCATCCTGGCTGAGCTGCCCCCATATAGGATCGATTGCAACCAAAGCGGCGCGGCTGGTATAGGCGCGAAGCAGCTCGAGCTTGAGCTGCTCCGCAAAGGAAAGGGAAGAGGGCAGTGTTGTGGGAGCAAAAGGGAGGGAAAACTCCTGCAGCACCTGTGCGGCGTTGGCATAGACCTGCTTCCAGCGGATCCAGCGGCGGTGCGTATAGGGGATATTAAGATTTTCGGCAACTGATAGTTGGGGAAGCAGGCTGAGGCGCTCGGTAATATGGAAAACGCCAGGGAAGCGCCGCTTGCGAGGGGAGTAGTACATTCGTTTTTCAGAAAGGAAAATCCTGCCGCAATCTGCCGCCAGTTCGCCGGACAACACCCGCGCAAGCGTCCGGCGGCCAGAGCCATACAGTCCGGCGACACACAAGATTTCATTCTGGAACAGGTTGAGGTACAGATGGTCAAGCACTGGCAAATCCTGCCGGCTGAGACAAAGATCCTCTAGCCGCAGTAGTTCATGGCGCATGGTCGTCCTCCTCAGCCCGGCGCAGAGGGAAGGCCCCATGCAGGTCGGATAATGTGGTGCGCGGAATGGTTAGAGTAACGTCGGTGCCGACAGACTCGATGCTGGAGAGATAAATGCCATAATCTTTGCCGAAGACCAAGCGGATCCGTTGGTTTACATTACGGATACCGATCCTGTGCAGAGCATCTCCCTCTGTTGGGGAAAGCAGCCCGTCATTGAGGATACGCAACTGCTTAGGTGGAATGCCGCAACCGTTGTCGCGGATCAAAATGATCAGGCGGCATGCAGTGGCGGTCATATGAATGGAAACGGTGCCTCCCTGCTGCCGGGTCTCTAGTCCGTGCATAATGGCATTTTCGACTAGAGGCTGCAACGTTAGTTTGGGCAGGCTGCATGGCTGAATTTCAAGTGGATCGGTGTCAAAATGAATTTCCAAACGGTAGCGGTTGCCGAATCGGAATTGTTGGATTCGGAAATAGGTGCGAATGTTTTCCAACTCGCTTTCCACGGTGACAATAGGGCTGCGGTTGCTGATCAAATATCGGAAATAATTCCCAAGTGCCTCGGTCATATCCGAAATTTCATATTCTCCAACACAGAGTGCTTTTCCGCGCACGGACTCGAGCGCATTGTAGAGAAAGTGCGGGTTGATTTGTTCTTGAAGCGCCAAAAAATGCAGCTGACGATGGGTCACCGCTTGCGCGCGGCGTTCTAGTAGAAGGCCGCGCAGGTGCCGGAAAACAGGCGCAAAACAGTCTGCACCCGGCGGAGGAGTAGAGGCGTCCAGTATGGATACGTTTAGTCCTAACAAAAAACGGTACAACTTCCGATACCACAGTATAGAAAGCACGGCTGCCGCACTGGAAAGCACGGCAGCCGCTGCGGTCAATAGAAGGAACGGCAGCATAATCGGTCCCTCCTTAATGATAAAGCCGTCGGTAAACCGAGGGCTTCAAGCCAACTATTTTGGTAAACAGGCGGCTGAAATAACGCCCGTCAGGAATACCGACCAATGTGCCGACTTCAGCAACCGAGACATTCGTGGAGCGGAGCAGCTGCTTGGCCTGTTCCATGCGGTAGGCGGTGACATAGTCCACAAAGTTTTCAGATGTTTCTTTTTTGAACAATGTAGAGAAGTAAGACGGACTTAGAAAAACTTCTTTTGCGACGTCCTCCAAACGGATCGGCTCGCGGTAATGGGCAGAGACGTAATTCTTGGCAGCAGAAATGGTCTCCCTGCTGCGTCTACAGCGCAGCGCTGCATTGTGCTGAAGTACCTCTTCAATAGTTTGCAACAGAACCTGCCGCAGCTCGTCCACATCAGCCGCATAGTCCAGATAGCTGCGCGCATTGCTAAAAAAAGATTCCGGGTCTGGAAGATCCAAATGGGTTCGGACGGTGTGTTCGAGGTTGTCCAACAACTGTTCGTAAAGCAGATAGGGGAGGGCGGGATGTAATCCGGCTGCGCACGCCTGTGCAGAACAGCTGTCGACCAGGTCACGGCAAAGTGTGCCGTTCAGCGTTTCAACCGCATTATTGAAGTTGTTCCGCATGACAGGCGTCAGGATCCCGGATGGGTTGACGGGTAGGTGGGAATAATCCTGTGCACTAAGCACGCGTCCGCTGCCAAGCCGCACACGGGCACAAATACAAAACCGTGCGCTTTCATAAGCGGCGCAGCAGTCGCGCAGTCCGTCAAAAGGTAGGCTGATGCCAAGTGTTGCGGTGGAATCGGCGAAAGCCGAAACAGTATCGAGCGCCATCGTCATCAGGCTGTCAGCGGCATGGCTTGCCGGCAGTTCGCTGAGATCGTTCAAAAACAGCACCAGCCCGCTACGCCGGATGGATACGACAAGCTTACCGCATATACCTGTGAGCAGCGCCTGACATTGACTTTGCAGTTTCTGATACAGCATATATGAGCTGGAACGATGCAGCCTTTTTTTACCGGTGTCAATGCGCAGTATCCAGAAGGCCGAAGGGCCGCCGCTGAGCTGCAGCGAATATTTTTCGGCGGCCTGTTCTACAGAATTGGGGGGCCGGCCGGCGGCTACATCGCGGATAAAGCAATCCTCCAGCTTCTGCCGGTTCTGCGACAGACGGCAGGTCATAGCCGATGATTGGCTGCGCTGCTGTTCCTTCAGATGTAGCTCGTCCGCCAACTTCTGCAGGGTGTTGTTTAGCTCCTCTTCATTGATCGGCTTCAGAATGTAATCTTTAACGTTCAGTTTGAGCGCATCATGGGCGTATTGGAAATTTTTATGCCCAGATATCAGGATAAAATTGCAGTTGGGAACAAGCTCTCGCGCAAGCCCGATCAGGTCAAAGCCGCTGCATCCCGGCATTTTGATATCGGATATAATGATCTCGGGCCGTTCACAGCGAATCAGCTCGACAGCTTCTTCGGCCAAATGTGCAATCCCGGCTGACTGGAGGCCGAGTTCCGCCCAGTGAATCAGATGCCGGACCAGTTCGCACACATAAAGCTCATCATCGACAATTAGGACCTTGGACATGGGGATTCTCCTTTTGCTCATGCGGGGAAAGGGTAGCGCAGCAGAGGCGTTGCTGCGCGGAGAAGGGTGTCCGGCGGGTGAGGATATGTTTTCATCTTATCACAGGCATTGTGGGTTGTCAAGCTGTAACTGTGCAGTTTGACGATTTGCAACGAGAATAATTTGGATAAAATATAAAATGTGCCGGAAATTCTCCGAAGATTTTACACTTTTCTCCGGAAATCTTCTCTTGGAATCGATCGTTTCCGTGCGTATAATGAAAACACAACAGAACAGCGGCAGTGTGTTGCCGCAGACAGGGGGTGTTACAGCGTGCAGGCGGAATATAAACTGCGCTTCGAGGGGATCAGTAAGGTGTTTCCTGGCGTAGTTGCACTGGATGAAGTCAGCTTTGGGGTTCATAAAGGGACAGTGCACGTGCTGATGGGAGAAAATGGCGCAGGCAAATCCACACTGATGAAAATTATTAATGGGACGCAACAGCAGACTGCGGGGCGGATGTACTTGGATGGGAAAGAAGTTTCCTTTCGGAGCGTTTACGAAGCTGGGCAGCATGGCATCGGCATGATCTGTCAGGAGCTTTCTTACATCCCGGATATGACGATTGAAAAATATCTGATGCTTTGCCGGGAGCATCGCCGCCGGGTTCCCGGATTTATTGACTGGCCGAAGACTCGTGCGGCGGCACGCGCACTGTTGGAGCGCGAAGGGCTGTCCTATGATCCTAGGCTGACCATGCGAGAGATTTCAATCTCAGATATTCAAATATTAGAAATCACGAAATGTATTTCCAACGATAACATCGACGTTTTGATTATGGACGAGCCGACCTCGGCGCTTTCCAACAAAGAGGTTGCGCGGTTGTTTGACCGTATCCGCATATTGAAGGAAAAGGGAATTACCATTCTTTATATTTCGCATAAAATGGATGAAATTTTTCAAATTGCCGATGAGATTACGGTTATGCGCGACGGCAGGCACATTCACACGGCCCCGGCGAGTGAATATACGCCAGAGAGCATGGTAACGATGATGGTGGGCCGGCGGATTGACGATGTTTATCCAAAGGAACCGGTTGCGTTTGGGGAAAAGGTGCTTGAGGTGCGGGACTTTTCAACGCGGTATACCAATGTGAGCGGCCTTAATTTTTATGTGCGCGCCGGGGAGATCGTTGGTTTGGCAGGCTTGATGGGGGCTGGGCGTACTGAGACTGCACGCGGCTTGTTTGGTATGGATGCCCTGGAATCGGGGCAGATCCTGCTGGACGGCAAGCCGGTGAATATCCGGTCGGTGCCGGACGCGGTGCGCTGCGGTATCGTAATGGCGACTGAGGACCGGCGGCGGTACGGTATGATAGGCTGTCGTAGTATTAGCGAAAATATTGCATTGCCCAATCTGCGCAAGCTTAGCAGGGGGCCCTTTGTAGACCGGCGGAAAGAACGCAGGCACGTGGCCGAAATGTTCCGCAGGCTGCGTATTAAGGCGCCCAGTGAGCAGACGGAAGCAAAAACGTTAAGCGGAGGCAATCAGCAGAAAGTGGTCCTGGCAAAGTGGCTGCTGGCAAAGCCGCGGGTGCTGATTTTGGACGAGCCAACCCGCGGGATTGATGTTGGCGCAAAATATGAAATATACCGCCTAATGTCGCAGATGGCAAAGGAAGGGATTGCAATCCTCCTGATTTCTTCTGAGCTGCCCGAGTTTATCGGGATGTGCGACCGCTGCTATACCATGTATAACGGGCGAATGAACGGGGAGCTTTCCCGTGCAGAGATGACGCAGGAAAGAATTATGATGCACTGTGCGGGAGGGAAGTCGTAATGGAAAAAAGATTTACGGACATCAGGGGGCTGTTTAGTCAGGCAATGCGGCGATACGGGATTTACCTGATCCTGCTGCTGATCGTTTTTGCGGGTTCGGTGCTGAGCCCTGTGTTTCTGACCTCAAAAAATATCATGAGCGTCGGGCGGCAGGTTTCGGTGACGGGTATTCTTGCCTTTGCAGAAACCATCCTGATCATTGGAGGCAATGTGGATCTGTCACTGGGTTCACAGGTCGCACTGAGCGGAATGATTTCGATTAATACGTATCTTGGCACGGGTTCGGCAGTGCTGGCATTTGCGTCGGCAATTGCGGTCTGCGTCTGCTGCTCATTGTTCAACGCGTTTGCCATTACCAAACTACAAATGCCAGGATTTGTCGCGACAATGTCGATGGACTTCATAGCGCGCGGCGCGGTTTATGTCTATTGTAAAGGCACGCCCATTTATCAGGTTGGCGATTACGGCAAAATCAGCTCAACCTATCTGTTCGGCGTGGTCCCGCTGCCGGTTGTTTTCCTGCTGGGCGTTGCCGTGTTGGCGGCGGTAATCCTGCGTCAGACCTGTCTCGGACGGAATATTTATGCGGTTGGCGGCAATGCGGAGGCCGCATTTGCGTCAGGCATCAGCGTTTCCAGAACAAAATTTAAGGCATTTGCTATTTCCGGCTTGTTCACCGGTATTGCGGCGGTCATTCAGATGGCACGGCTGAATACCGGAATGCCAGATACGGCGAATGGGTACCACGGCGACGCAATTGCAGCAGCAGTTATCGGCGGCGCAAGCTTCACGGGCGGCGCGGGTACGGCAGCGGGCACACTGGTCGGTGCGTTTGTGGTGGGCTTTATCTCCAATATCCTGAATCTAAAGGGGATTTCTATTTATGTACAGCAGATTATCAAGGGGATTCTGATTATCATAGCAGTTTCGGTCGACATTGCGGGCAAAAACAGGAAGATCCGCCAGGTTGCCCGGGAGAAAAAAGAACCTGTAGAACCGCGGGAGGGTCCCGCATAAATGGAGGCGCCAGAAAGCGCTTCCATCCATAAAAAAACGGAGGTTGTGAAAGATGAAACGAATTTTGGCATTGGTATTGACAGCATTGTTTTGTGCGTCCCTGTGCGCCTGTTCTGACACGGGGCAGGCAGATTCTCAGACAGACGATTCTGCGCAGTCCTCGGCGGATGCGCCTGAGGCTCCGGTACAAAAGGCAGAGGATTATCACGATGTCAAGGCGAAAATCATGGTTATCGGCAAGAATTCCACCGACCCATTTACCAACTGGCTTTTGACCGCGGCGGAAAAGGTGATTAAGGAAAGTTATCCCAATGTTGAGTATGTCGTTACCAACCTAAATGACGATCCCTCGAATATTGTTACGCTGCTTGATCAGTGCGTACTGGACGGTTATGACGGTGTTCTGATCCAAAAGGGAAGCAACAGCATTAACTCTGATGAATGGTATCAGAACGCAACCGCTGAAGGGCTGAAAATCAGTGCCATCAACGCGATTGCCAAGGACGGCGTTGCAAGCTGCAGCTATGCCGATGATTACGGCATGGCGCAGATGATGGCGGCGCACATGGCTGATATTCTGCCCGAAAATGCACAGGTTGTCTTTTTCAAGGGACCGGATGGTAATCAGGCGGCAATGGACCGTGTGGATGCTTATCAGGAACATTTGTTTAAGGCGCGTCCGGATGTCACGGTCATCGCAGAGAACTTTGTGGAAGGTTGGAAAAAAGAAAACGCTATCACGCTGATGGAGGATTGGTGCCAGAAATACGATAAGATCGACGGCATTATTTCGGTCAACGATACGATGGCGCTGGCTGGCCTGGATGTGATGAAAAATGCGGGTCGGGATATTTCAAGCGTGTATTCCTGCGGAATTGACGGACTGGCCGACGGCTGCCTATCGATCGAGGCAGGCGGGCTTACCGCCTCTATCCTGCAGAATGCAGATGTTATGAGTGAAGAGGGCGTACGCCTGCTGATGCAGATGATCAACGGTGATATTGATCATGAAGCTTATATTGTAGACGGCGTGCTGATCACACCGGACAACGTTTCGGAAATGATTCAGATGCACCGTGACAACGGCATTATCAAATAACCAATATCTCTCCTTTTATTCTCTTTTTCATAGTCATTGCGGACGAGGGGGGCCCTCGTCCGCGATTGGCTGGGGAAAGGTGGGAGCTGTGAGAAAGGACGGAGTATGAGAGTCAAATATAATTTACATACAGCGGTCACTTTTCAGGTAACCGGGCCGAATGACCGTGGGGCGGCCTGTATGCTGCACAATGCAATGTATGACTACGCCAATTTGAATGCAGTCGATTTGCATGTCGGCGTAGCCAAGGGTAATCTGCGCTGTGTAACTGACGCTGTGCGCGGGCTGGGCCTCGCGGGATTCAACCTGGGAGAGCCGCATAAATCGGATATCATTGCGCTGTTGGACGAAGTGGAGCCGATGAGCCGGGCGTTTCGGTGTGTCAACACAGTGGTTAACCGGGACGGCCGGCTTTATGGCGAGGGCATGGACGGCGTCGGTATGCGTATGGCAATCGAGCAGAAGGCCGGTCCAGTACAGGGCAAGCATGTACTGATTCTTGGTGCTGGCGCGGTAGGCGGCTTGATTCCTGCCGATCTGTGCCGGCATGGCGCGGCTTCAGTAACCATTGCCAACCGAACGCCTTCCAAGGCCAAGTATATTGCGGAGACGCTTCAGGCGCACTTTGGACTGCCCGCCAGCTTTGGCAGCCTGGAACCTGGATTCCTGCAGGAAGCGGCGGCGCATGCCGATCTGATTGTACAGTGCTCTTCGGTCGGAAATCCTTCTCATCCGGAGCTTCGGTTCGAATCTTTGGACTTTATCGATTGCCTGCCTACGCATTGTATCGTAGCAGATGTAAATTATCCGACAAACCCATTTTTAGTGCGGGCAGCAGCGCGCGGTCTGGTTACCGTTTCGGGCGAAGGGATGCTGTACTGCCAGCAGCTTGCGGTCATGAAGCTTCGGTTTGGCATCGAATTGCCGCAGGAAAGCTTGCGGGCAGGCCGGGAGGCGGTTGCAGTTGCACTTGCACTGCGTGCGCTCGGATGAGAAAAAGACCTGCCCAGAAGGATACAGGTCTTTCAAAGAGGGATTCCGCTTTGCGGCGGCGCGCATGATTGACGGAGTATCAGCTCGGGCGCGAAAATCATATTTTGGGGGGCGGACGGCGTCTTCTGAAGGATTTCAAGCATGAGTCGTGCCGCCTGTTCACCGGTCTCTTGTGCGAACTGAGATACGGTAGTCATCGGCGGATAAACGCTCATCGAAATGGGGGAGCCGCTGAAGCCAATCACCGAAAGGGCTTCTGGAATGGGAAGGCCGTGTTCCTGTGCGGCGCGGTACACGCCGACCGCGATTTGATCGCCTGCGGTGAAAACTGCGGTCGGGCGCTCAGGCAGCTCAAACAAACGGCAGGCTGCCTCATATCCGCCAAGGTAATTGGGCTGTACGGTAACAAGGGAACACGCGGAAAGATCAGCGGACATTTCATGGACTGCACGCAAAAATCCCTCCCGCTTGTAATAGTATGTCGTGTATCGGGTATGGTCGCCGTTAAGGAAGGCAATACGCCGGTGCCCAAGCGCAAGCAGATGGCGTGCTGCAAGGTAGGCCCCCTGCGCTTCATCAGCCATGATATGAGAGACGGAAGGCTTATCCAAATAATCTATCGCAATAACGGGCAGTTTCTGCGCAATATGTTCGATAAAATCATCGTTTTTTTCGCTGAAACAGCGACTGCCGAGGAAGACAAAACCCTCTACCCGCTTTTTATTCATCATGCGGATATACTCAAGCTCCAGCTGCGGGTCTGCGTTGGTAATACAAAGCAGGGTGTTGTATCCATGCCGGTTCATGACTTGTAAAAAACTTTCAATCACCGTTGGGGTGAAGGTGTTGGTGATATCCGGCAGCAGGATGCCGACTGCACCAGTGCGATTGGTTTTCAGTTCACGCGCAAGCGCGTTCGGCGTATAGTTCAGCCGTTCAATCGCTTGGAGGACGCGTCTGCGCCGTTCTTCGGATACGGCGTCAGGGGTGTTCAGCACGCGGGAAACGGTCGCGGTCGATACATGTGCGGTTTTCGCAATATCCTTAATGGTGGCCATGACAGCACCCCCCTCTCGTTCCATTTTAATGTACACGAAAAAAAAGCAGGTTTCAAGCGCTTTCGAAAAGGAATTCGAAAAAAAAGCGAAAATTCTTTAAAAAAGTTATATTGCATAAAAAGAAAAAGGATAATTTGTATAGAATTGGCATTTACAAACAAAAAAAACAGGT
The DNA here is from genome assembly GCA_947575935.1 of uncultured Butyricicoccus sp. GTDB lineage: Bacteria > Bacillota > Clostridia > Oscillospirales > Butyricicoccaceae > QXXE01. The sequence goes on from CANPPM010000012.1 coordinate 18,072, forward strand.
GTAAAATAAAAAAGCATCCAAGGGTTAGTTTTTATCACAAAATGTAATCGATTACATTTTGTTTTTGGATGTGAAAGACTTATTTTACACCTGCGGGAAAACCAGAAGGCGAGGTGGAGCGCAATGGCGCGGAATGGGTTGAGGATCTTTCTGGCGGGCGGCGAGGCGGCTGACCGCACCAGTCTGCGGCGGACGCTGGATCGGCTGGGACATGTGACCGTTGGCGAGGCGACTGACGGCCGACGTGCCGGAAGAGAAGCGCCGCGCCGTCAAGCGGAGCTGATTTTAGCCGATGTGGGCGGTTCCGTTTCGGAGGGCGTGGCGCTGCTGCGGCAGTTGTCTGGGATTGGCATTGTTTGTGTAGCCGTTCTGGAACCGTCCCAAGCGGCGCTGCTGGAAGCGGCAGGGAGTACCAGCGCGCTGGCCTGCCTGGTGCGGCCGTTCAGCGAGGAGCAGCTGGCGGCGACGCTTGGACTGGCGGCTCTCCGATCAGAAGAGCTGCTGATGTTGCGCGCAGAGGTGCGCAGGCTCCGTAGCGC
>CANPPM010000013.1 GCA_947575935.1 uncultured Butyricicoccus sp.
TTTGAATCATGTCGTTTATACTGGCGCGGCGCGTTCCAGCCGCTGCTGTCCCGCGCCTTGGGAAAGCCGCGCCGCCTGCCGGTAGGCTTGCGCCGCTGTCCCGCCGCCGTGCGGTACGGCCGGGGCGGGCGCAGCGGCCTGCGGCGCGGGCGGCGGGGCGGCAGGCGGATGCGCGCCGGTCAGGGCGGCAATCCGCTGTTCCTGCTGCGCGCAGATCTGCTGCAGGTAGGCAATCTGCCGCTGCAGGGTCATGCCCTGTTGGATCTGTTCGACGACCTTCTGTTTGCCCTCAAAATCCATCATATCGAGCATGGCAAGGGCCTGCCCGGCCATTTCAGGCCGGAACACGCCCGCCGTGTACAGCTCTTTGGCAAATTCGTTTTGGCTGAGGCGGTTGAAGGGATTGGTTTTTTGTGGGCTGACGACGATGTCAAAGATGGGCCGGCGGCCTTCCAGCGACATTGCCTGCGCGTGCAGGCGGACATAGCCGGTGTCGCCGTTTTCCCCCACCACGCGGAAGACCCGGCCCATATCGTAAAACTGGCGGATCAGCTCGATCACCAGTTCGATGACCCGGCGGTACGCCCGGTAGCTTGATTTCAGGATATCGCGCGAAACTTTGCTGCCTGCCTCCTGCATGGCCGCAATGGCGGAGGCCGCTGTGACGCCGCTCTGTGTGCCGCCGCTGGAGACGTCGCGGTTGGCGCTGGTTTCTTTCATTTCGGCAATTTTCGCGTCGCGGTAGTTTACGATATAGGCGCTCAGCGGGTTGACCGTCACCTGACGCAGGTGCTCTTCGTCGACCTTTCCGGCGACATGGATGAAATCGCGGCTCCAGTCGGCAAACTCCTCTTCATTGATGCCCGTGCTGTCCGAAATATACCAACGTGGACGCCCGGCCAGCCGCGCATGATACAAAATGCACTGGTCAAGCAGGTCGATGTAGGTCTGTGGGTCGCGCATCACATCGATAAAGCCGAAACCGTACGGCAGCCCTTCCAGCGGGAACAACGTATCGAATACAAATGGATATTTTCCGTGGTCATACAGGCCGCGCCCGGCCAGCAGGGGGTCGTTCTCGGTGGCATACAGCAGCTTCCCGGCGGCGAATTTGATCAGGTGCAGCCGTCCGCCGCGTTTATAGTACCAATCGACCAGCAGCGTCCGGCGGCTGGGATCCTGCGCGTCGTCGTGGAGGTACTGCCCGACGGACAGGCCGCCGTCACCGCCGGGGCCGATGTCCGGATACTGGGCTTTCAGGGCCTCTGTGTCCATCTGCCGCACGCAGAACAGGTGGGGGGAATCCTGGATATCATCCGCCGCCGGATCCCAAAACAGGTTCAGCAGATCCACCCGGCGGATTGCGATGTCACCCAGGCCGCCGTTTTCGTTCCCATCCCAGAAGACGCCGTAACAGGACGTCCCGTTTTTCAGCTTGTACCATGCGCAGCGGTCGTAGGTTTCGTCAAAACCGGCGCGTTCCAGGATGACCGGGATGACCTTGCCCAGCGCCGCCGCCGCGGGCTCGTCGCTGCGCTCACGCGGCAGGATGGCGGGGGAGGGGATGTTGTCCATCAGGTCGGCGTGTTTGTTCATCAGGCTGTTGAGCAGCCAGGCTGAGTGGGGGAGGGCCGCGCCGTGCCCGGCATCCTGTGTCCGGTTGTGGCGCAGCCGGTACCACTCCTCGTTACGGATAATCCGCTGCTCCAGCGCGCTTTTCCCGCGCTTATATTCCAGCAGCAGCCGCAGCCCCTCGGCGACGGCCTGCCCGGTGACGGCGGGGGGCGGCGCCGGGGGCGTATCAGGGGCCGTATCCGGCCCTTGCGGCAAAAGTGGGGAATCCTTCATCATATCTGTCCTCCAATGGGTGAAAGGCGGTTGGTACGGCCTTGCGCGCGCTGCGCGGCAGCAGCTTGCGCTCCATGGCCACATATCGTGTTTCGTCATAAATATGGTCCTCTCCGGCCGTGTCGACGTCCTCTACGTCGGTCTGGCTGTACACCAATGCGGGCATGGTCCGGAGGAATTGCCGGCAGTCGGAAAACACATACAGCATCGCCCTGCCGTTTTCATCAAACGCCAACCGGTTGTGGATCTGCATCTTGCCGGAAATCCGCGCGTGGTCGGCCCGGTCGAAGTACACGCCCGCCCGCTCCATGATATCCGCGATACTTTCGCCGCCCGAGCCGTCCCAGATAGCCGGGTCGGCAATGCCGTGGATCCGCCTGTCCCTGAGCTGTGGGTCGTCGCGCTCGATTTCACGGATTTTTGCCGCCAGCTGGCTGGGCGTCCACTTGACCCCGGTGTTGGGGTCGCCGGTGCAGCCGTATAGCTCCCGGATCCGGTACATACACCCCTCCTGGTCCATGGCCCACCAGCCGACCGAGAAGGGCCGTGCATAGCCCCAGTCGAAGCCGCGGTATACCGGCCATCCGGGCGGGATCAGGAAGGGCGCGATTACATGCGTAAAGCGCCGGTCATGGTAGTGTGCGGGGTCGTCCCGCCACTCGGTAAAGACCTGCCCGCTGAAGCTGTCCCAGTCGCCTTCCAGCAGCGCTCGCCGCTCGGCCTCCGGCAGCAGGGAGAGGTTGGCGATGTAGTTTGGGTCGTTGTCCAGCAAAATCCTGTTGTCATACACCCGTGCCGGGATAAACACCCGGTCGCGCGTCACCGTCCGGATCCTGCCGTCTGGTTGGCGCACGCCCATTTCGGACACAATCCGCGTGGCCGGCGGCGCCGCCGTAATGAAGCGCGCCTTCACCCAGCCGTGCCCAATCCCGCCCGGGTTGGCGGTCGCCCGCATGTAAACGCGCGTCCCCGGCCCGCTGGGGCGGCTGCGCGAAAATAGGTAGCTGTATTCCTCCCAGGTAAAGTGGGTCAGCTCGTCGAAGGCGATAAAGTCCCAGGCGCGGCCCTGATATTTGGCCTTCTCCGACGTCCGGTGCATCGCCCCGAACTCGACCGTCGCGCCGCCGGGGAAGATCCAGCGGTGCTTCGTTTCGTTGAACTTTGCGCCTGGGAACGCCCGCGGATAATATTGCAGGCTCTTCGCAATCAGCTCGGACAGCTCCGGGTAGGTTTTCCGCAGCAGCAGCGCCCGGTAATGCGGGATATGTACCTGCCGCACGGCCTCCATGACCAGCGCCTCGCTCTTCCCGCCGCCTGCCGCGCCGCCGTACAGCGCTTCGTATTCAGGTCGCCGCAGGAAACGCACCTGTGCAGGCTGCGGCTTCCAGACGGCGTCAGTCATCGTCTTTGACCTCGGGCAGGAGGACGCACCCAGTAGCGCCCTCCTGCGGGTCGGGGCTGGCGGGCTGAACGCCCCAGCGGTCGGGCCTGCGCCGCTGCAGCCAGAAGGCTGCGGCGCTGACATTGGGCGGCATGTGCCGTTCGGTCTGGACGACCTTTTCCTCCTTGCCGCTCTCGGTCCGGGTCTCGGTATACTGATATCCAAGCGCGCGCTTGAGAAAGGCGTTTTCTACCTCGTAATCGACGACCTCCCGACCTTTTTGCAGCGCGTTGCCAATTTCTGGATAACACTGTTTCCAACGGGACAAGGTAAATCTGCAGCAGCCGCAGTTTTGTGCAATCTGCTGGTCGCTCAGTCCGTCGCGGGCCCAGCCCTCCAGCAGCAGCAGGCCCTCCGGCGTCAGCCAGCGCCGGTACTTTCCGTTTTTGTCGCTCATGGGCGTTCACCTCTTTCGCAGAAAAATCATGGATCCGCGCGAAATGCGCTGCGCGGGTCATTCTCTGGGACCAATACCGGTTTGCCGCGTGGTTTGTCCACATAACCGGCGGCGCAGCGGTCAAATACGGCCTTTCCGACCAGCTTTTCCACCTGGCTGGGCGAAAGCGGCCTGTGCTCGTACAGCGACGCAGCGGCGACGCCGTTCGCCTCCAGCGCGGCAAAGGCAGCGGCGGCGTTGATAAAGCGCCGGTTGCTGCGTCCTTCGGCCGCCTTCCATCCCGGAATGCTGCGTCCGGACAGCAGTTCGTGCAGCGCGTGGGCCTTCGCCTCGTCCAACCATGCGGCGAAGGGCACGGAGAGGGATAGCGCCTGGCCCAGCGCCGCTGCGCTTAGCTGCGCCGGGCTTTCCGACTGCAGCAATTGCGCGATTGCTTGCAGCAGGGGGAGGGCCGGAGGGAGCGCTTTGCGCAGCGGTTTTGTGGAAAACCCGGGGAACCGGTCCTGTTGGTTCTGGATGGAGAACATCATTGTTCTTTGCCTCCTTGAAAATGGATTGGCGGAAGCCGCCGTTACAATCCGGCGCGGCGCTGACGGTATGCCTTGCGCCTGCGCTTGGCGGAAGCCGCAGTATCATTGTAATACGCCGGAGGGCGCTTGTCGTCTCCGCCCGGTGCGTAGCGCTTGAAAAAATACTGCCGTTGTGGTAAGATAGGGGTACGGAAACGAGGAATTGCAAAGAATGGAGAAACCGAACGAAAAAAGACCCGATGATAGGCGGCGCTGGTTCCGGCGGGCCGCCGCCGCGCTGTTTTGGCTGATCGTATGGGGGCTGCTGTCGCTGCGCCTGCCCGGGGTGCTGTTCGCGGGCCCGGTGCGCACGGGGCGCAGCCTTTTGCTGTTGCTGGCCTCCCCGGTGTGCTGGCGTTCGCTGGCCGGGACGCTGGGGCAGGTTGCCGCTGGGTTCCTGCTGGCGTTTGCCGCCGGCCTGGTGCTGGGCGCGTTCTGCTGGCGGGTCGGGTGGATGCAGGCGCTGCTTGCCCCGGCGGTGCAGGGGATGAAAAGCGTGCCCGTGGCCTGCTTCGTGATTGTCGCCTTGATCTGGGTGCCGTCCAGCCGGATTGCGGTGCTGCTGTCGGCGTTTGTGGTCTTTCCGCTCACCTACCAAAGTGTGTGCAGCGGCCTGTCCGCCGTCGACCGTGAGCTGCTGGAAATGGCGTGGGTATTCCGGATGCCTCTGTCGAAGCGGCTGCGGTATTTGTATATTCCGCAGCTTGCCCCGTATGTGCTGTCAAGCTGCCGGGTTTCTGTGGGGATGTGCTGGAAAGCCGGGGTTGCGGGCGAGGTGATCGGCCTGCCGCGGTTTTCGGTCGGCGAGCAGTTGTATCTGGCAAAGCTGTATTTGAATATGGGGGATCTGTTCGCGTGGATGCTGCTGATGATTGCCGTCAGCAGCCTGACCGAACGGCTGGTTCTGTGGGCGGTAGATCGCGCGCGCGCGCGGTTGGAGGCGGCGTATGGAGATTGTGTTTGATCGGGTTGTCAAGCGGTATCAGGGCCGGGCGGTGTTGTCCGGCCTGGATTGGCGCATTGCGCCGGGGGAGCGCTGGCTGGTGCGCGGCGCGTCGGGCGCGGGCAAGACCACGCTGCTTCGGCTGCTGGTCGGATTGATTTTCCCGGAGGAGGGGCGTATTTTGGGTGCGGAGGACGTACAGTTTTCGATGTGTTTTCAGGAAAACCGGCTGTGCGCACGGCTGAACAGCATCACCAATGTTGCGATGGTCTGCCCGCAGCTTACGCCCGGGCAGATCCGCGCGGCGCTGTTGGAGCTGCTGCCGGCGGAGGCGGTCTGCCGCCCGGCAGAGACGCTCAGCGGCGGGATGGCGCGCCGGACCGCGCTGGCAAGGGCGCTGCTCGCGCCGTCCCAAGCCGTCGTGCTGGACGAGCCGTTTGCTGGCCTGGACGAGGGGAGCCGGGAACGGGCGTTGGACTTTATGGAGGCGCGGCTTGCCGGGCGGACGCTGGTGTTGGTTTCGCATGAGCTGCCGGTGCTGGCGGGGGCGCAGATCCTGCAGCTGTAGGCGGCGGCGCCAAGGGCAAAGAAGGAGGGAATATCATGCAGAAAGGGGAGCAGAAGAAGCTGGGGCTGCTGCTTGCCGGCGTCAGGGCGCGGGCGGTGCAGAACCAGGCGTATTTTGTTTCGATGGAATTTTTGTTCCGCTCGGGCGGAAAGAAATTCCGGGCGGTGCTGGAGCGGGCAGATGACGCATACCGGCTGGCGTTTCAGGGCAGCGTGCGGCAGATGGGGCTTGCGGAGGCGTTTGAATTTTTTGAGCGGCAGGCCGCCCTTTATGAGGGGAGTGTGCTGACCTATACGGAGCGGGGCATGACCACGACCGTCACGGTGGATCAAAAGGGTGTGAAGCTGCAGCAGAGTGAGCAGAAGCAGCCGCCCGCGGCCCGGCAGGCGGCTGCCAACCCGCTCTTGGACAGCGGGCGGCAATACTGGATTCAGGTGGACAAGGCCGCGCCGCTGCTGCGGGAAATCGGGATCCTGACTGCGGAGGGAAAGCTGAAAAACGATATGATCCGCAAATACAATCAGATTGATCATTATGTCGAATTGGTTGCTCCCATGCTGGAGGCGGACACCGGGGAGGAGATCCTGCTGTTGGACTGTGCCTGCGGCAAGTCTTACCTGAGCTTTGTGATGAATTATTACCTGCGCGAGGTCATGCGGCGGAAATGCCGGATCTTGGGGATTGATATCAATCCGCATGTGGTGGAGGAGAGCCGGGCGATGGCCAAACGCCTGGGATATCACAACATGGAGTTCCTGTGCGCCGACCTGCGGACCTACCAGCCGCCCCGCCATGTGACCGCCGTTATTTCACTGCATGCCTGCGACACGGCGACTGATCTTGCGTTGGCGGCTGCAATCCGCGCGCGGGCAAAGTATATTGCATGTGTCCCCTGCTGCCACAAGGAGCTGCTGGACCAGTTCCAGCTGCCGGCCCTGTCCGCGCTGACACGGCATGGGGTATTTCAGGCGCGGTTTAACGATGTGCTGACCGACAGCCTGCGGGCGCTGAAGCTGGAGGCCGAGGGATATCGGGTGTCGGTCGTAGAGTATATTTCGCCGCTCGACAGCCCAAAGAACCTGCTGATCCGGGCGGTCCGCACCGGGCGGCCCAACCCCCGGGCGCGCGGGGAGTATGAGGCCGTTACACGGCTGCTGGGCACCAATTCTGCGTTGGACCGGCAGTGCGCCGCACCGCTGCCGGATGGTGATTATTTTGTAACGGATGCGGATTTGTTTTGACAGGGCGGCGGCTGCAGGCGGCCAAACGCTCCCCATAGCCCTGGAAAAACAGATTGTCTCTTGTTTGCGTTACAGAGCCGCCCTTTCGGGCGGTTTTTCTGTATAGGCGGCGCAGTGGGGCGGGCGGTACTTGGGAATTCGCAGCGCTGCGCGTACGGATCAAGCCGCTCGTATTTCCGGGAAGAAGGGGCTTTCCTCACGGGCGGCGGACCCTTTTGACGCCGTGCGGGTTCCGGAGGCGTAAAGTTCGTCGAATGGACTTAACATCCTGTTGCTGCTGTGGTATAATGTCCGCAGGCGGGGGAGCCCCTCCGGCAGGAAAGCCGCGGCGGCTGAATGGGCTATATCCGCCGGCAGCGGGAGGATGCGCTCGTGGCTTTGTCCGGGGCGCGCCGGCGGGATCTTTCCGGTTCTCCCTGCAAAGCATCCGATAAAGGAGGAATTTTCATGCTGCAGATAACGGAGGCGCTGCAGGGCCTGTTGGATCAGGTCACGGCGTTTTTGCATACATATCCCATGATTGAGGCATGGTACACGACGGTGGTCCGGTTTGTGTTTCCGATCCTGGCGGTACTGATCCTTTCGGGGATGATCCGCTCGTTGTGGAATGTACCGCACAGCCCAGAGATCTGGGCCAAGCTGGCGCTGCCGGGCGGCGAGTCCATTCCGCTCACCCATTGGGAGAACATTGTCGGACGTTCGGCTGCGTCCGATGTGGTGCTGTCCTACCCATCTATTTCACGGCAGCACGCGGCGCTGATGCGTGCCAAGGACGGCAGCTGGGCGGTCTACGACCTTGATTCAACCGGCGGCACGACAGTGAATAAGCTCCGGGTAGATGGTGTGGCGGCGGTCGAGGATGGCGATTCCATTGCATTTGGCGGGGTTCCGTGCCGGTTTGTCCCGGTCAGCGCGGAGGAGCGCCGCACCCAGCGCGAGCACCGGAGAAAGGCCGGGCGTCCGGTCTCGCCTTGGGGGTCGCTGCTGGTGCTGACCATCTGGCAGGTGTTGGCCGGGCTGCAGGTTATCATCGCCCTGGAGGAGGCGGCGACGGTGCATATCCCGCTTGCCTTTCTTGGACTGAGCGCAGTGATGTGGCTTTATTTTCTCTTTATGCGCGCCATGCACCGGGTCGGATTTGAAATGGAGATCATTGCCTTTTTTCTGTCCACGCTTTCCCTTTGTATCACGGCGTCCAGCGCCCCGGCCGCTCTGTTTAAACAGTTTATGGCGATTTGCCTTGGGTTGGCGCTGTTTGTGATATTGGGCGTTTTTCTGCGCGATCTCTCCCGGGTGCAGAAAATCCGTTGGATGATGGCTGCGGGTGCAATTGGGCTGCTGGGGGTAACGTTGGTGCTTGGGGCGTCTAAGTTCGGCGCGCGCAACTGGCTTTCGATCGGCGGAATCTCGTTTCAGCCGTCCGAGCTTGCCAAGATCTGTTATATTTTTGCGGGTGCAGCCACGCTTGACCGTTTGTTTCGCAAGCGGAACCTCGGGCTGTTCATTGTACTGACCGGTATCTGTCTGGGATGCCTGGCCTTGATGAGCGATTTCGGTACGGCGGCCATTTTTTTCGTGACCTTTCTCGTGATTGCCTATCTACGTTCGGGGGACTTCGCGACGTTGTCGCTGATTTGTGGCGGCGCCGTGTTTGGCGTGATCATGATCCTCTCGTTTAAACCCTATATTCTGAAGCGCTTTGCCGTTTGGGGCCACGTCTGGGAGGACGCCTCGGGTGCGGGGTATCAGCAGACCCGCACGATGAGCGCGGCCGCCTCGGGCGGCTTGGTCGGCGTCGGCGGAGGGAAGGGGTGGCTGCACCGCGTTGGCGCAGCCGATACCGATCTTGTCTTTGGCATGCTCTGCGAAGAGTGGGGGCTGCTGATTGGGCTGCTGGCCGTTCTGTCCATTGTGACGCTGGCCGTATTTGCCGTGCGTGCGTGTAGTGCGGGACGGTCCAGCTTTTATATCATCGCGGCCTGTGCGGCGACCAGCTTACTGGTTTTTCAGACTTGCCTGAATGTTTTTGGGGCGGTCGACCTGCTGCCGCTGACCGGCGTGACCTTTCCGTTTTTATCAAACGGCGGATCGTCGATGCTGTCTGCCTGGGGGTTGCTGGCCTTTCTAAAGGCGACCGATACCCGGCAGAACGCCAGCTTTGCAATTCGCTTGCCCTCCCGCAGGGAGCTCCGGGCCGAGGCAGAGGAAGTGGAGGCGCGTTATGAAGAAGATTGAAAAGCGCGCGGTACTGTGTGTGGTGCTGGCGGCGATCCTGCTGCTGGGACTGGGCGTTTATATATACCGTTTTGTGCGGCATGGCGCAAGCTGGGCGTCGTTTCCTTCCAACCGCCATCTCTACAACAGCCAGGGGCAGCTTGCGAGCGGGACGGTCACGGACCGGGATGGGGATATTCTGACCCAGGTAGACGGGGACGGGCGGCGCACTTATTATGATTCGTCTGCGGTGCGCCGGGCGACGCTGCATGTGGTCGGCGATCCGGCCGGCAATATTGGCACGGGCGCATTGACCGCATTTGCCGGGAAGCTGTCTGGCTACAACCTGTTGACGGGCGCATACTCGCCGCTTGGCAGTGGAAACACGCTGGCTTTAACCATTGACGCCCATTATAATTATGTGGCCTATCATGCGCTTGACGGGCGGAAGGGGACGGTTGGCGTTTATAACTACCAGACCGGGGAGATCCTGTGTATGCTGTCCAATCCCTCCTTTGATCCCCTGGATCCGCCGGTCATCGAGGACGGCGATGAGCGCTGGGAGGGGGTGTACCTAAACCGGTTCTTATCCTCCGCTTTCACACCAGGGTCGGTCTTTAAAACGGTCACCATGGCGGCGGCGATTGAAAACATCCCGGATCTGGACGCGCGGAAATGGGAGTGTACTGGGTCGACTGAGATCGGCGGGGCTCCGGTTACCTGCATGGACGCGCATGGGACGGTTGATATCAGGCAGGCGCTTGCCAAGTCCTGCAATGCGGTCTTTGCGCAGTTGGCGGTTGAGCTGGGGCCGCAGGTCATGCAGCAGTATACCGAAAAAGCAGGCCTGACCGGCAGCTATTCGGTCAGCGGCATCTCTACCGTGCCGGGCAGTTTCGTTTTTGACGGCGCTGCCGGCCACCAGTTGGGTTGGGCCGGGGTCGGACAGGCCCAGGACGCAGTCAATCCCTGTTCTCTGATGGTGTTTATGGGTGCGATCGCGAATGGCGGACAAGCGGCGCTGCCGCAGCTGATTGGCTCGGTACATACGGGCTTTGGCATGCCGGTCTACTGGTATCGTGAAAAGATGACCGGGGTGCTGATCGAACCGGCGACGGCCGCCAAGTTGGCGGATGCGATGTCCTATACAGCCGAATATACGGGGAAAGAACGGTTTGGAGAGATGGATATCTGTGTAAAATCGGGGACAGCCGAAGTTGGCGGCGGCAAAGAGCCGAACGCCTGGTTTGCCGGTTTTCTCCGTGACGAGGCGCATCCGTACGCCTTTGTCGTCCTGGTGGAGAACGGCGGCGGCGGGTCTGCGGTTGCAGGCGCGGTTGCCGCACAGGTGCTGGATCCGATTGTGAATGGCTATTAACGCAGCCTGCGCCGTGGTGGAAAGCCGTTTGCCGGGCGGAGTCCCGAGCCAATTTCGGCAGCGGGAGAGAAAACATGAGGGAAGGGCGGCAGGATGAAGTATAGGCACATTGTGTTTGACATGGATGGGACCTTGGTGAATACAGAGTTTGCGGTGCTGCACTCTCTGCAGGAAACCATAAGGGAATTGTCGGGGAGGGAGATCCCGTGTGCGGAGCTGACGTTTGCATTGGGCATTACCGGGGCAGACGCCTTGAAAAGGCTTGGGATCAAAGACGCTGTCCGTGCAATTGGGCTGTGGAATTCAAAAATGAGTGCGTATGCAGATACCGTTACGGTATTTGACGGGATACCCGCAGTGCTGGGAAGGCTGTTAACGCTGCAGTATTCAATCGGAATCGTCACATCAAGGACAAGGGAAGAGCTGCAATATGATTTGACCAGGCTGGGGATGGGGCGCTGCTTTCAAACTGTCATTTGTGCAGATGATACGCAGGAGCATAAACCCAATGCCGCGCCGCTTTTGAAATATATGGAAGCCTCGGGGGCAGAGGGCGGAGAGGCGCTTTATGTGGGCGATAGTGCGTATGACAGTAAGTGTGCGGAAAATGCGGGGGTTGCTTTTGCTTTGGCGGGATGGGGCAGCCGTGGAAGATCCATTCCGGCAGATTATTTTTTGGAGCAGCCCAGCGGCCTGCTGTCCGTGATAGAAGACAGGTAACCGGTGCAGGACGGCGGGGAAATGGAAAGACGGCAAAGGGGCCAAGCTCATCCGCAGGCCGAAGCGTCCAAACGCGCCGCCGCGTGGAGGTGTCTTGGAGAAGCAGAAGGGCCCCCGGGTGGTGCGAACCATACCCGGGGGCCCTGTTCTTGTTTTGTGGCGGCCGTTCAGCGTGTCAGCTGCGGCAGGGATGCAAACCCGGCCTCCAGTTCGTTGTCGGTCGGGACATGATTGCGCATGGAACCGTTTTTGTAGGCGTCGTATGCGGTCATATCGAAATAGCCGGTGCCGGTCAGGCCGAATAGGATGGTTTTGGCCTCGCCGGTTTCGCGGCACTTGACCGCTTCCTTGATCGCCTGGCAAATGGCGTGTGCCGATTCAGGCGCAGGCAGGATGGTTTCTTTCTTAGCGAACAGTGTTGCCGCCTCAAATACTTCCAGCTGACGGACGGATACCGCCTCCATATAGCCGTCATGATAGAGTTTGGAGAGGATTGGGCTCATACCGTGGTAGCGCAGGCCGCCTGCATGGTTGGCGGCCGGCATGAAGCCGTTGCCCAGCGTGTACATCTTGGCCAGCGGCGTGACCCGGCCCGTATCGCAGAAGTCGTAGGCGTATCTTCCGCGCGTAAAAGACGGACAGGAGGCCGGCTCCACGGCGATAATCCGCGGGTCGCCCTTTCCGGTTAGCTTGTCGCGCATATAGGGAGCGATCAAGCCGCCCAGGTTAGAGCCGCCGCCAGCGCAGCCGATGACGATATTGGGGTACTCTTCCAAAAGATCCATGGCTGTTTTGGCTTCCAGTCCGATAATCGACTGATGAAGCAGCACTTGGTTCAGCACGGAGCCCAGTACATAGCGGTAATTGTCGGAGGAAAGCGCCATCTCGACCGCTTCCGAGATTGCGCAGCCCAGGGAACCGGTCGATTCAGGGAATTCGGACAGGATCCTCCGCCCGACTTCGGTGGTCGGCGAGGGCGAGGGGGTGACATTGGCGTCAAAAACGCCCATCACAGCCTTGCGGAAAGGTTTCTGCTCATATGAGCACTTGACCATGAATACCTGCAGGTCAAGCCCGTAAAAGGCGCATGCTTCGGAAAGGGCGGTGCCCCACTGTCCCGCGCCGGTTTCCGTGGTTACGCCGGTCAGCCCCTGCTGCTTGGCATAATATGCCTGTGCAATGGCCGAGTTCAGCTTGTGCGAGCCCGAGGTATTGTTCCCTTCGTACTTATAATAGATTTTTGCCGGGGTGTCCAGCGTTTGTTCCAGGTTATAGGCACGGATGAGCGGCGAGGGGCGGTAGATGCGGTATTCCTCCAGGATCCCTTCCGGGATATCGATCCACCGGGTCGTACTGTCCATCTCCTGATGTGCAAGCTCCCGGCAAAAAATCGGATACAGTTCTTCCTCCGTGATCGGCTGCAGCGTGCCCGGATGCAGCAGTGGGTCGGGCTGTTCGGGCATATCTGCGCGGAGATTGTACCACTGTGACGGCATCTGTTCTTCGGTCAAATATAACCTGTGTGGGATCTTTGGCATGATTCATACACTCCTTTTGCGTTGGGCGGGCCCGTTTTGCGGGTACGCCCCTGGGTTTCGGGATTCGGGCAATAAAAAACCTGCCCAAAAGCCCTTCTCACGGACTTTGGGACAGGAGAAGATTTCTCTTGCGGTGCCACCCAAATTGACGCATGCTGCGCCCACTCTGTTCGCGTATCCAACAATACACGCCCCGGCTGGTAACGGGTGGGGCGCCCCGTCGCGGCTACTTGGCAGAAAAGCCGTTCGCGTTGCCCTCAGGAGTCCATTCGACCGGCTCCCCCCTGCCATGATCTCACCATCCACGGCTCTCTGAAAGAGGAAAGGTCCGACGTACTCGTCTCCGTCATCGGTTTACTAGATGCTATTATATGCGGATGCGCCGGATTTGTCAACCGTCTGCAAAAAATTTTTTTGGGGAGGGATTCCCTGCGTACCGCCCCCTTGCCATGGGGACCGCTCTGGGATAAAATCCGTGCCTGCGGTGGGCGGGGCGCCAATTTTCTCTTGCTTTTTCCATGATTTTACGATATGATAATATACGATGTTGAAGGAAGGATTGAAAAATGGACCGCGGCTGTTTCGCGCGTACGGAACATTTTCCGGTATGCTTTTATGCCGCGGGCGGAATTGCCGTTTCTGATTCGCAGGGACGGATTTTTAACCAATGTACATAGGAGAGGGCAGAATATGGAACGCATCTGGATGCTTATCGCAGCGTTGCTGTTGCTGGCCGGCTGCAGCAGCGCTGCCGACCCGCAAGCATTGGCCGCACTTGAGGACGTCATGGCCGCCGCTGCCTACAGCGACGCAGAACAGGAGTGCACCGCCGGGGAGCCTGAGCCGGTCTGCTGGGATGGGGAATATTCCAATGGCAGCCGGATCATAACCCTTTCTCTGGGCGCGAATGGCTCGTTGCATTATCGGGTGTCGGACGGCGGCGTAGGCTGTGCGCCCGAGGTCAGCGGTACTGCTGCGAAAACAGCGTCGCTCCGCTTTTCCTTGAGCGGGGATACGCTGACGGTTTTTGGGGGCGGTTATACTGGCAATTATGCACGCCAGTAAGGGGCTGAAGCCGGGCGGACCCCTGTGCCGTCCATCCGTTTTTGCCGCGTGGCGGCGCATGTTTGAACGCTGGGACGCCGGGTCAAGCGGCCGCCTTTCCCGCAGAGCAGATAGGAAACATGGATTTGACTGGAAAACGGACCGGGCAGAGACACCCGGTCCGTTTTCCAAGTAGAAAGATGAAAAATAAAGTGAATAGAAGTGAGCAAGTATGAATCGGGTTACCGTGCGCGGCGGAAGCGCCGGCGGTATCGTATGGGATGATCCAGCAGGCGTGTGGATGCCTGGATGCAGGGCCCGATTAACAGCGCGGCGCACAGCGTGGCAAAGCCGGGCCGGATTCCCAGTGCGAAGCCTGTGAGCAGTTCCACACAGTCATAAATAATGCGTACCGTACGGAACTGCAGCCTTGGCAGCCGCTCGCTGAGCAGGATCGGAAGGATGTCGTTTGCAGTCGATCCCAGGCCGCTGCGCGTGATCAGCGCCAGCCCAAGGCCGGCAACCGGAGCGGCTGCCAGGGCAAACGCAGCCTTGACCGCCAATGGGGCGGCAGCCAGTGCGGGGGCAAAGATAACGCCGAACAGGTTGACGATGACGGTTACAAGGAATGAGCCCAAGATGGTTCCGGGTCCCGCATATTTCCGCCCGCCAAGAAGCAGTACGGCTGCCAGCATTGTCATTTGTATCAGATAGCTACTGGTGCCGGCCGGCAGCCCCCAAAAGGGCGCGATGCCTTTGACCAGGGTATTGAAACAGTCTGCGCCCAGCCCGCCGTACACAAACAGGCCGGAGGCGGCGCCGATCAGGGAATAGCCGGCGAGTGCAGAATAAAGGTTGTGTTTTTGCATCAGGTCTTGCCCCCCTTCGCTTGGGTACGGTCTGATTCTAGTCCAACAGGGGCGAAAAGGGAATGGATTTTCTTGCGCTCCTTTGGGAGGAAGGGAGGGACGGGCGATGTCTATTCAATATGCGGCTTTTGATCCGCCGTCTGACGGCGCGCCTTATCTCAGCCATATTATCTATAGCGATTGGAGCAAAGGGCATAACCATATCCTGCATTGTCATGCGGACACTGCCGAAATCCTGCTGATTCTCCAGGGGCACGGCGGTTATACGGTCGGACTGCACCGTACTGAAATCCAGGCAGGGGACGTTGTTTTGACCGGCTGCGGCGTACCGCACGATGAGTTTCCGCAGACAGACGATTTGTATCAGACGCTTTGCCTGGGATTTCGCGCGCTGGCGCAGCCGGGCTGTGCCAGCGGCCAGTTTGCGGAGGAGGGCCGTCTTCCGGTTTTTCACCGTCCGCCGCAGTTTTTGGAATTGGCGGCGCTTGGCGGTATGATTCAGCGCCATGCGGAAGCGCGCGGGGAGCGGGATGATCTGCTTTGCCAGCATTTGGCGCGCGGTGTGCTTGAACTGGCCGCCCAGCTGACCAGCCAGTCGGCGATAGCGCCGTTGAGTGAACAGGCTGCGTTGGTCTCCCGCCTAGAGGCGTATATTGGCGCGCATTATGCCGAGGATTTGACGATCAGCCGGCTGAGCAGGCTGTTTTATATCAGCCCTTTTCATCTGTCCCATTTGTTTAAAGAGCAGACCGGTTATTCGCTCAAGCAATATATCCTTCGCCGTCGGATTGGCGAGGCACAGACCCGTTTGTACAGTACGCGGGAAAGCGTGCAGCAGATTGCCTCTTCGGTAGGGTTTGAGGACGCCGGGTATTTCTCTCGCCTGTTTACCAAGTACATTGGCCTGCCGCCGGTCGAATACCGCAAATTTATGAATATTTCGCTTTAGATAACGGCAGTTTTTTCAGGGAATGCCTGCTGTCCGTCAGAAATCGCAAAAAAGTCCGGGTGCGGCCGCCCGCAGAAGCAGCCATAAAAGCCTGTATTGATAGGCGCGGGGCCGCCGGGAAGGGGCGCGCGTTTTGTCCGCATGGCGGCGCAGGCCGGGCATGCAGTACCTAAGATATGGGAGGTATGATCGTATGACAATCCATTATGAGGAGAAGAAAGAATTTACGGAGGAAGCGCTCGGCGCCTTGTTTGGTGCGGTGGGCTGGGCCTCCGGGAAGTATCCAAAGCGTCTTGTCGCAGCGATGCGGAATTCCTCCCGGGTCCTTTCGGCGTGGGATGGCGACCGGCTGGTCGGATTGGCGCGCAGCCTGGACGACGGCGCCACAACTGCTTTTCTGCATTATCTTTTGGTGCATCCGGCCTATCAGAAGTATCATATCGGCGGCACGCTGCTTTCCAAGATGCTGGAATTTTATCAGGAGTATTTGTATGTAAAGATCATGCCGTCGGATCAGGCGCTGATCCCGTTTTATGAGAAGTATGGGTTTCGGATGTATGACCGCTATTGCGCAATGGAGATCGACAGGCTGGATGCTGCCGTAGATGCGCTGCCGGGGAAGGGGCTGCGATGAGGCTCCGGGTTGCGGAAATCGGGGATGCGGAAGCGCTGCGCGCGATTTACGCCCCCTATGTTGAAGATACGGCAATCACTTTTGAATATACCGTGCCCACGGTACAGGAGTTTGCCGGGCGCATTGCGCATACCCTGGAGCGCTGGCCGTATCTTGTCGCAGAGCAGGACGGCATACCGGTGGGATATGCCTATGCCGCCCCCTTTAAGGCTAGGGCGGCGTATCAGTGGGCGGCAGAGATGACTGTTTATGTCCGGCGGGACCGCAGGCAGTCCGGCATTGGCGGCGCATTGTACCGTATGCTGGAAAATGTGCTTGCTTTGCAGAATATTCAGGTGCTTTATGCTTGCGTTGCGTATTCGGCCGCCGGGGATGTGGGTTTAAACGGCGGCAGCGCGCCGTTTCATCAGCGGATGGGATACCAGTCCGCAGGGACGTTTCATCAGTGCGGCAATAAGTTTGGCCGCTGGTATGACATGCTGTATCTGGAAAAGCACATTGGGGCGCGCTTGGATCACCCGCTGCCGGTGCGGCCTTTTCCCGAGATTCGGGCGCTCGCTGCAGTCCGGTTAGGCGTGGTTTGAACGATGGGGGTATGGCCAAAGGCAAGGTCCCCTGCCGCTGGAAAGCGTGGATATAAAATGCCTTGCAATCCTGTGAAAAATAGGATATAATGAGAACAGATGCGGCGCATGCCTGTACAGGCATGCTGCGGCGGTATGGCGCTCGGGGCCCTGTTCCGGATTTTTCGGGAAGCGCGCCAGGGGCTGGGCGGTTTTTTCCCATTGGCAAAGCAGCGGAGGGCAGATGGATGATAGAAACAGGCTGTGCATTTACCGGGCACCGTCCCCATAAATTTCCGTGGAAATATGACGAATCGGATGGAAGATGTCTGGCGCTCAAGGCTGAGCTGGCCGGACAAATTGCGGTATTGGCCGGGGACGGAATCACCGATTTTTACAGCGGCATGGCCGACGGCAGCGATATCTGGCTGTCGCAGGCGGTTCTTGCCCTGCGCGGGGCCAACTCTGCGCTGCGGCTGCATTGCGTCCTGCCTTGTGAGGGACAGGACGCGCATTGGTCTGCCGCTGCCAGACGGCGGTACCAGGCGGTGCTGGAGCAGGCCGATTCGGTCGACTATGTGAGCCGCCGTTATTATAACGGCTGTATGCTTGCACGCAATCGCAGGTTGGTCGATTCCGCGGCTTTTTTGTTTGCGGTTTATAACGGGGAGCGGCGTGGCGGCACGGCGTCGACCGTAAATTATGCCCGCAAACTAGGACGAACCATTTTCCTATTGGATCCGGTGACCCTTCGCATAGAACAGGCCGGCGGCAATCCCGTACGGGGCCTTTGGTAAGAGGATAAAAAACTTCCCGAAATTGAGGAGCGGGCGCTCCGTTTCGGGAAGTTTTTGAATGCCGTCAGGCGGCTTTTTGCAGGCGTCTGGCTGATCAGGGCGCCGCATCGCCTTTGCTGTTTGCAAAGCCTATTGCCGCTCTTAGCCGCCTTTACCGGGCTTCTG
The DNA here is from genome assembly GCA_947575935.1 of uncultured Butyricicoccus sp. Lineage (GTDB taxonomy): Bacteria > Bacillota > Clostridia > Oscillospirales > Butyricicoccaceae > QXXE01. The sequence continues at coordinate 17,879 of CANPPM010000013.1, forward strand.
AGAACCATGGGATCCACATCGTATGGATGGTCTGTTGGGTTCCTTATGGGGGAACAGATCCCCTTCATCACGCCCCTCCTTGCCCTGATTTTGGATATCGCAGTTTGTTTTTGGGGAGTGTTCAAAAGGGACAAGTTAAATTCTAGTTTACGGGCGGACGTCTGCGGGCGTCCGGTTTCTTTTTGACGCCTAATCTTTTCCGCCAGCAACGGGCCGCGTGGCATGCTTTGCTTGTGCTTTTTCTTCAAAACGATCTTTCCAGACGATGGCGCGCTGATGTTCGCCCTCGCCAATAAGGCCTGCTTCGTCGTAGGCTGTGACTCGAAAGGTCAGCATTTTGCCGTTAGCGGATACTGCGGTCAGTTCTGTTTCAAAATGAACTTTCATTCCGGCTGGGGTTGCGGCGACATGGCTGACATTCATCTGACAGCCGACCGTCGTTTGCCCGGGGGCAAGGTCGCCGGCAACCGATGCGGCTGCAGTGCCCTCTATTCCGGCAATCATCATGGGGGTTGCGTAAACGGCGACCAGTCCGCTGCCCACTCGGTTTGCCAGCAGTTCGTCGGTCACGACCTGTTCAGCATATCCTTTTTTTCCGATTTCCATTTCGGAAACCTCCCTTTTGCGTAAATTTCCCTTTCAGCATACGCTGCAGCGCCTATTTTGTCAAGTCTTTTACAGCGCCT